>NZ_JANEWH010000270.1:0-1478 GCF_028069715.1 Kluyvera sp. Awk 3
ACCATAAATATGCCTGTCTCATAGCAGGCATTTAACTCACTTTCTTTTCGATTGAGCTAGATGGCATGGTCGACAGGGGATTAAAGCGTAGGGCTGTCTCAAGATGGTCAGGTGCAAGATGAGCATAACGCATTGTCATTTTTATGTCGTGGTGGCCCAGGATTTTCTGAAGGGCAAGGATGTTTCCACCTGACATCATAAAGTGCGCTGCAAACGTATGGCGCAGAACGTGAGTCAGTTGTCCTCGGGGAAGCACGATGGAGGTTTTATCCATCACAGATAAAAACTGGAAGTAGCAGTCAGTGAAAAGTTTGAAGCCGTCTAGGGCAATGATTTCCTCATACAACTCTTTGCTGATCGGAATGCTGCGGTTCTTTTTGCCTTTGGTCCTGACGAAAGTGATTCGATACTTTGTGACTTGAGAGCGCGTGAGGTTCACTGCTTCCCGCCAGCGAGCTCCTGTACTGAGGCAGATTTTAACGACTAGAGCGAGCAGGGCGCTTTGGCGTTGGCAGTCATAAAGTAGCTCTGTGATTTGTTCATGCGTCAGCCAGGCCATTTCCTTCTCGGCAATCGTGAATTTGCGCATGCTTTCCAATGGGTTTGGCGCCGTCCATTCTCCGAGTCGGCCCAGTTCGCTAAAAACGCTACTCAGATAGCTTTGCTCCAGATTGATAGTTACCGGGCTGGCACCTTTCTTCCACTTCTCGCTAAAGTAGATTTCGCCCGTCAAGCGCTTGTCACGGTAATGTGCAAATAATTTTGAGCTGAGATCTGTAGCTAGAGGGTTTCCGAGTGCATCGACCATAAGGATCAACTTGTCGTAAACATGTTCGCCAGCGGTCAGGGATTTGCCGTGCAGTTTGAACCAGAGTTCGACGACGTCTTTCAGAGTCCGGCGATCCACCGATTCACCCAACCAGGGTTTAGCCTCTGTCTCATCCATCGTGTGGCGCTCAAAAGCCAGTGCTTCGCCTTTGGTGGCGAACTGCTTACGCACACGTCGCCCAGTACGCCCGGCGGGGTAGCATTCACAAATCCATTTTCCTGTGTCGAGTTTTCGTACTGCCATAAAAAAGCCCTCATGTCTGAGGGCTAAATTTAACTGTATGTTTGACCAGTGGTCAATGTTTGATTATTGTGAAATAAACATGAAACCTCATTCCGGTGATTTGTCAGGATTACTTGGTTTTATTTTTTCCTTAGCCGAATCCCATAAGGATTGGATTCCCGGAGGGAGTTCTGTTTTGTCAGAAAATGCGGAATTACCAGACATATTCCAGTCTTTGAATACTAACACAGCATCCTCTTTTGTTGATGTTGAGCCATAAATTTGTAGGAATACTTGCCCAAACATTAGTGCATGTCTTCTATCTTTTCTCAAGATTGACTCATGGGTATATTTCTTAGAGTTCCCAAGACATATATACGCTAGCCAGGAAAGGATAGAAATTCCAATTAACCCACGTGTAAAAAAG
>NZ_JANEWH010000271.1:0-1440 GCF_028069715.1 Kluyvera sp. Awk 3
GATTATCATTCATCCCTACATAACTAACTTTAAAAAAACGGGTTTTTATGTAAATTGTTATGCTGAAAATGAGCGCAATTTGGTAGTCATGAACTTGTAAATATTTTAAATTATCAGGTGTTGAATTCTTTTTTACTAGTGCTGCTAAGAAATGAAATTGATAGTCATAATCTCTGCGCTGGTAACATGTGGTGCGAGAAAAATAGAATAGAACCAATCTGGTGGTAAGGAGAACCATGGCTGAACACGTTTGTGTTCAGCCTTTTTATCAGTAAAAGCCAGGATTGCCAGACACAAAAGGAGGTCATAAATGTTCGATAATGAATGGAGAAACAAATTTTTCGCTGAATATTATTTTGGCGACTACTGTCTTAAATTCAACGAGGTTTTGTTGAAAAATGGTCGAGTAATACCTATTCCACCAAAAGAGCTGCACATATTGAGTCTTCTTGCTGCCAATGCAGGGCGCCTTCTGAGCAAAGAATTTCTCATCAAGACGGTATGGAATGGCGGTATTGTGAGTGATGAGTCATTAACCCGATGCATCTATTCCTTAAGGAAGATCTTAGAAAAAAATGGTGATTCTGGCTATATAGAAACGATATATGGAAAAGGTTATGCATTCGCATCAGAGATATCACTGACCCCTTGTGTTAAACATAATACGCAAGAGATGCTGGCGGTTTTTCCCTGTGGGAAATTTTCCGATCTGGCATTTGTCGATGTCTATGAGATGTTTTCTGAGAGCCTGCCTGTGGATGTCAATATTTACCCCTATGCTTTATTAAGCAAATGTAAAAATCCTGAAGATTTTCAGATGTTTATCAAGCATCATAATCCAAAATATGTTGTCTATTATACGCTTACCGATGTTGATCATAATGAACGGATCATTAATTTTAGCGTCGAAAACAGAATGGCAGATGAGGCGGTGGCCTGGCTGACGGTTGATGTCACGCAGCTAAAAGAACGCAACTATACTTATTTCAAGCATCGTATTCAGCGCTATTTTAAACCTAAATTCTCCAATGATGATGGGCAACAGGTCTTTGAACAGACCAGTTTTACAGAAAAAAATCATTTGCATCACTCTTTGGTTAATTATCTGATTGATGATTACAGCCACTCCAGCCTCACCACGACCGTCAATGTATTGCTAAAAAATGCAAACTGCATGAATCATCACGTTGATGGAGTTATAAAGCTTGCAGAGTGCTATCTGGGATTCATTTTGTCCGGGGATAGCAATGTCTATAAACTGATTTATAAAATTAAAAAGATCATCGATAGTCTGCTTCTGGTTGAACCATTAAACGCCAGGGTGCTGGCGCTGATGGGGGTGGTGAAAAGTATCGATAAAGAGGATGAGCATTCACATCATTGTTTCTCCCAGGCCAATTATTTAGCGCCGAATGATGATTTTGTGATTTATTATTATGC
>NZ_JANEWH010000272.1:0-1403 GCF_028069715.1 Kluyvera sp. Awk 3
GCACAGAATAGTTAGTACCACTCACCTGCAACCAGGGTGTGAACATTGAATGCGTCATCCATAGAACGACCGGTATTCTGTGAGCCCGGGGCAATGTTGGAACCGGCTTCAACGTCATAGGCGCTGGAGATACCAACGTGCTGAACGGTAGCGGTTTTAGTGGAACTGGCTGGCTGCGTGGCAGGCTCGGCAGCAAATACACCGAAAGAGAGTGTTGACAGCAGAATAGCTGCAGATGCGATTTTGATATTTTTCATAATGTTTATTCTCTAACTGGATTAAGACTTTTGAACGCCAAGGCATCATTTCGCCCTTGAACACAAGTGTAGATCCAGATCACACTTTTGCCTAGTCAAAATATTTAGCTATTCGTGTCAAATTTATTGAATATTATGTCGAAAGGGGCAAATGTGGAGATATTATGGAGGTTATGAATTTTTAATTAAATAAAACAGCGGTCGTATTTAATAATAACACATCGCGCAGAATTGAAAATACAGGCCGGCTTATCTCCGGCCCGTAAATGACTACATGGTATAACCCAACGTCAAAGAAGTACGGCGATCGGTGTGATTCGGTGCCGTTTCCGGTGGCTCAGAGTTCCACGTCACGTTGTAGGCCACTTTCAGGCCAAAGTGCTCATTGATAGCAACATTTAGCGCGGTTTCTGAGTTGACGGTCGTATCATCGGCCCCCAATACAGAGACACCCTGAGTGAATTTAGTGGTGTCGGTCATCTTCCATGCATAGGCCGCAGACGCGTAACCCAGCGCCTGTGTTTCCGAGTTTCCGTCGGTGTATTCGTCGTAACGAACACCGGGACCAAATTCAAAACGGAAACTGTGGATCGGCCCGGTCAGGAACTGGCGACCATAACCTGCGGTAAAGACATCACGCTCGTGATAGCCGTTATAACGGTCGGTTAACCAGCTAGCCTGGCCAAACAGGTAGTCTTCATGCGTCATGTTATAGCGACCACGGCCGCCAACAGCATATTTTTCAGAAGAGCGTTCATCGTTAGCGGATGTATTGCTGGCATTGCCCCACAGGGACCATGCCGTCGTATCACCGTACCAGGTCAGCGTTGAATCAGCGGTTGCTGATGAGCTTTTGGTATTGCCAGATTGTGCGAGGTAGCCCGCATTCACGTTACCTTCAAAAGGTTTTTTAGCGCTGGTTGGGTCATCCATGACAGTAAAAACGGTATCACTGGCGGTTGCATATGCAGACGCAAACACGCCCCCCAGCAGCACAACCGCTGCCGGTACTGTCTTCAAAAGCTTCATTTATTATGAGTCCGTACAACAAAAAAGGAGACGATTCCGTCCCGGAAACTTTCGCGAGGATCAACGTCGGGGTGGTCCATAGAAAGGCAACAAATTATAAAAAGGCACGAATAACAT
>NZ_JANEWH010000273.1:0-1372 GCF_028069715.1 Kluyvera sp. Awk 3
ACAATATAGGGTGCGGATTCTCAATGAGATCAAAAATATGGATAACCTCAGTAGAATCTGAATTTTCAAAAAAATCATCGATGAGCCCCAAAACTCCCTGCCTGGTGTAAGAACAGTAAGTATGTACATAAAATTCCATAGCACTTATCCTTTCTCTTTAGGACTCCATTCGATAATCATTCCATTTTTAATATCTAGTTGACCATTATCTCTGTAATGATTCACAACGCGCATTATCGTACTCTTTGAATACTTTGTTCTTTCCTGAAGAAATTTATAAACAGATATTGATTTTCTGAACTCTGGCGGAAGCATGCTCAGTACAGTAATGAGTTCTCCTATTGCTTGTTTAACTGATGCCCCATTAAGATTCGCATCCCGACGCCATATAGCTTGAGATTTATACTTTTCAACCATCCATAACTCTCTGAATAAATTGAATTTCTCCACTATGCTTAATGCGGTTTCTTTTTTTATCCTATAGGCTACTGAATGTGCTCTTATCTCACCATAAAAGTACGCTTCACTTTCAGGGTGATCGGTACCACTCATTATGTAAGGAGCAAGTGCCGTACAGAATACCAGGTCATCCATCGTTCTTCTGATATCCATAGCGCCTTCTGTAAGAAAGACGAAGTCAGTATTGTTTGGTTTTACCCCTAACGTGCGCTCAATTCCAATTTCACTTTTTATTATGATGCGCGCAGCTCCTGATGATAACCATTTAGAGATAATTAACTTCATTTCATCATTCGGTTTCATCATATGCAAAATTCTCGTTATAGAAAGTGGAGTTTTGACATCTATGTTCAATTAGCTTGCCCGATGTAAGTATATTCACATGGCAAATACTTTGCTTGCAAGATGGGGAATTAATTAATTTCATATCGAAATGGTAACCTAATGAAATTAAATGAAATTATTAGGTAATATACAACCCCTTTGTGGTTCAAGCATTTGCCTGTAGTGATATTGGCAATATTTAATTCCGTTTTTTAATAATTGCGCATGATAAACACCATGCATTATTTTTATTTTATGAAGTTTATGACTAGATGGTTCTTGATGCTCATGTACATGGCAGTGTCATTTGAATACTCTCTTTACATAAATTTACAGTAAAGGCCAAAATGTCTGGCAATTCATTAAACGAGAAATAATTGATTCCGTTATTAAATCAGGAGTTGCACCTCGATTCTCCATTTTGCTCGCAGCATCTTACACCTCAAGTTTATTGACCAATTCCATCTTCTCTACATCAATAATGGGAATAAACAAAACTCAACCACCAGGAAAAATAGCACCTGAACATCAATCAGTTACGATAATCCTCGTCAATCAACCACCGGAATTTTTTTAATAAATTGATATG
>NZ_JANEWH010000274.1:0-1362 GCF_028069715.1 Kluyvera sp. Awk 3
TGCTACCTATTCTACCTTTATATAAGGAATTTCAGCTTCATACGTTATTGTTTTACCAGGGAAAAATGATACCTACGTAGAGGTCAATACTATGAGCACGCCTTTTAAGTTCATTTTTTTCTGCCTGGCATCCGCCGTTATTCCAGCGGCGAATGCGGCAGTGGCAACAAATACATTTCAGGTACAGCTGACTATTTTAAGCAGCTGTTCTGTCTCTCAACCTGTGGCACTGAATATGGGTTCGGTGATGTCCAATGCGACGACGGCCAACGGCTCAACCAGTATGGCCGTCACCTGTTCACGAACCACGCCTTACTTTGTAGGACTGGCACCGTCTTCTGCTAATGGCGGCGGTACGACCGGCAATGGCTTTATGGCCGGTACGACGGGCAACACGGACAAAGTCCCCTATCAGCTCAATCAGGATTCCGCCGGCACCAAGCCATGGGGTAACACCGCAACTTCCTCCAGTGCAGGTAACGGGGTTGGGGGAACCGGGAGCGGGCTGGCGCAAAACATTACGGTCTATGCCGTTGCTCCCAACGCCAACTTCAAACCAGATACCTACTCCGATACGGTCACCATCAACGTTAACTACTAGCTCAGGGACAGCACATGAAGGGGAAAAAGAGTGCGCTTGTCTTTCTTTTAGGGATGGTCTTCGTCAGCCGCTTTGCCATAGCAGACGGACTACAGGTCACGCCCGTCAATCTGACGCTGCAACAAAATCAGCGGGCGGAAGGAATATGGCTAAGTAACACCAGCAGTAACCCTATCAACGCCCAGGTGCGCGTGTTTCACTGGAGCCAGAGCGACTATAGCGACAAGCTCGCCGCGTCGCAGGGGCTGGTGATTAGCCCACCGATGCTGACATTAGCGCCTGGCGGGCGCCAGCTCATCCGCGTTATTCGCACCGGGCCGCCGACATCGACCGAAGATGCCTATCGGCTGTCGATTAACGAGTTACCGCCTTCGGTGCTGAAGAAAAATGCCCTGCAGTTTGTCCTGCACTACTCCATTCCTGTCTTTATCCAGCCTCCTGGTGTGACTGATACCTTCGCCAAACTGCAGTGGCAGATCCATCGCAGCGACGGTAAAGCATTTCTGCAAGTGAGCAATCAGGGAGATGGGCACGCTCAGCTCTCTGACGTCAGCATTCTCTCTGCGTCAGGTAGCCGAAAGCAGATTACCCCCGGATTGCTGGGTTATGTGCTTCCCGGCTCGACGATGCGCTGGATTATTCCAACCAGCGCCGGTGATGCAGGGCAGGGAGGGAAGCTTGAAGTCACGGTCAATGGTAAAAAAACGCTGCAACCGCTATAGCAGGCCAACCTGGCTTTTAATTATTTTAATATTCAATGT
>NZ_JANEWH010000275.1:0-1353 GCF_028069715.1 Kluyvera sp. Awk 3
GGTTTAGGATAGCTGGATATTGATGAATATATATCGAACAATTTTGATGAACTTACTGTATACGCTGAAACCAATGTGTTGTAAAAATCATTGCGAGCTACAATCTCCACTTCACTCAAAAATAAATGATCATAGACGCTAGAAGTAATAACTCTCTCTTTAAGGTAAGCATCATAAAATTGCTCTTTAGTGTATCCAAGCTGTAAGTTATAGCTTTCATAATAGGGATCCTGAATGAGCCGCAACGATTCACGCCAGAAGAAGTGCGTGATATCAAAGTCCTTAGTCATCATAAGTAACTGACTAATATTCTCTACGATTTCTGTAGGGATTATGGTAAATTCATAGGACGCAGACAGGTTTTTTACAAGCTGATTAGCGATATTAGAAAACGCCCAGTTTTCAGTGTCTATAATCAATGCAACTTTAGGTTTAGCATGGGAAAAAGTAGATTTATTTATCAATTGTTTTTTAACTTCGACTGCTTCTTCCTTCGCACCCACATTCAAAGTACTATGCTTTTGCTCTAACCAATCATCGACGGGCGCCGACCAAAAAATCATTCCATATTTATGCTCTAAATAATCTGCTGACTTTTTGAGTATATTTCGTGTAAAACGGGTTCGCTCGTACGCTATATCGTCATCCGAACTTGGTTTAGGATGATCGTGTATGAGGGAGATAGCACCGCACGTACCAACCTTCATCCCAGCTTGAAATAAACGAATTGAAAGATCAATATCTTCAAAACCGATAAACATATTCTCATCATACCCCCCCATAGTTTTAAGGGTATTGAGATTCATCACGCTTGCACCGCCGAAAAGGAAGGTCGACAAGAAACTTTCTGTGTCATACTGACTTACTTTTTCCTGAACACAGGCACTACCAGCTCCGATATGAATTGAGCTATCTTCAATGCTCACAAAAATATTTCCACCACGAGCAAAAAGTGTCTCACCATCAGGGTCAAGCAAAGGCATATTTATAAAATGGCAGCCTAACTTGGAAATATCATTTTGTAACCGCGGCAAAGGATTGTTGATAAAAAATATATCATTATCAAGAAACATGACCCATTCAGTTTCGACATGTTCAAGTGTTTTATTTCTACCACCACTAACACCATAATTTTTATCTAACTCAACCAATTTAATATCAAGCGGTATTTGTTTGACCATCTCCGAAAGCTGCTCCAATTCACTTGGACTGCTTCCATTATCAATAATAAGGAATTTTCCTTTATAGTTAGGTATGCACTTTAAGACAGATTGAATTAATTTCTCAGTTAAAGAAATTCGATTCAATGAAAGACATGTAATGGTTAGATTTGAACCATTATCACCTATATTA
>NZ_JANEWH010000276.1:0-1294 GCF_028069715.1 Kluyvera sp. Awk 3
TTTTTCTTTTTATCAGTGCGACAACGCGTGATGTTTTGACTCTCGGTTATGTTTGGAACAGAACTTAAAGAAATCGGGTAAGATTCCTGGTTACCCTCACCTTCCCTGCGCACATGAGTGATAAGAAAATTCTTCTTTGCGATCAAATTTTCGCGGATGAATCTGCAGTAAGCGTTAAGATAAGGGTTCAATCGAGTTGGCCTACCTGCAACTCAAAAGATGAAGGGAGTAATCAGAACATAATGCAGCGTCAGAACGTCTCATCATCAAGAATTAAATCAATTGGTTATGATGCAAAGCAAAAAACACTGGAAATAGAGTTCTTCAGTTCAGGCATTTACCAGTATGTCGGCGTCACCTCAAAAACGTATGAAACATTTCTCAGCGTGAAGTCAAAAGGACGCTTTTTTGATGGGGTCATTAAAGACAAATTCCTCTGCCGAAAAATAGGCTAAGCACCCTATCAGGATTTGCATACTGTACATCGCCATAATAGAAAACAAAAAGCCAGCGGTTAGGCTGGCTGAGTGGCTAAGATGCGTGGTGCTGTGACCAGTATCAACTCCCTTTGTAAGTCGAGTATCCGTACTGACTTAGCAAGAGAGGAATATGAAGCTTTTCGTTTGTCTTCGTCACGGTGAACAACACCGGCACCTCAGGGAAGAATGAGGACAGCTTTTCGCGCTTAAAATAATCGCCTGTTTTGAACGTCACTCTGTACACCCCTGGCTGCATATCCTTGTCTTCAGGGTACAAGGACTTAATACGGCCATCGCTATCTGTTTTCCCTTGCGCAAGCATATCCCAACCTGTCGACTGTTGTTTTTCCAGAGTGACATCAACGTCTTTTGAAGGGATTCCTGTTTGCTGGTTGAGAATATGAACGCTAAGGGTTCCTGCAGGCGCACTAAACGCAGCCGGTGCGAAGACCGCGGTAGACAGCAACATCAGACTCATTATTTTGTTCATTTTTTCTTCCTGTGATTAAAGACACAGGTCAAGCTTAAACATGTTTTTGACAAAGAAAATTCAACTTTTTGTTATGATTTCTTCAGCACACAAAAACAGCTGTTTTTACTCTTTAGCACATCAGACTAGACGGCAACGCTCGGTGCTCTATCCCTGCCCCTGACGGTTGCAGTTTCATTAAACACCATATTGGTTTTGCAAAAAATACATTTTGCGCCAAATGGATTTTTCTCTGAAACATCAAATACTGATGTTCGATATTGGGAGCCATGACAACATGGGCACCGAAAATGAATATTTAAATTCATAAGATATACCTCTTAAG
>NZ_JANEWH010000277.1:0-1282 GCF_028069715.1 Kluyvera sp. Awk 3
ACAGATTGTCTGATAAATTGTTAAAGAGCAGTTGCGACGCGGCTTACAGCTCACCGTCGCGAGGTGGCGTATATTACGCTTTCCTCTTTCAGAGTCAACCCTCATTTTCAGGTTTTTCTCTTCAACCAACCCGGCTACTTAGTGTGAAGTGATTCACATCCGCCGTGTCGATGGAGGCGCATTATAGGGAGTTTCCTCGGGGCCGCAACCCTTAAATTGCAGAAAAATGACTGACTGCTGCAATCCACAGCAGAATGCCGTCTTATACCCATTTACGCACAGAGTTATCCACAAATATCTCGATTACCACTATTATCCAGGCCTTATGATTTGTATTTATCAATGTCGCTCCGTCTATTTACTTAAGCGAGATTGCGCTTTTCCGCTGGCATCCGGCAACTAGCGCTCCCCCTTTCCTCATAAGGTCATCGCCAGCCTCTGTTTGCAAACACCCACCGCTTATCAGAAAGCACACGTATTGCAGAAGCGGACCAGTTCGCGCCTCACTGACTCGCTGCGGGAGATAACCGCCGCCATCAGCTGGTAAACTGCGTTAGCGGAATAAGCATGTTCGTCATTATTTATCCGTGAGGTTTTGCACCAAATCCCAGACCGAAGAGGCATTACCTCCTTTATTATTCGCCACCCGTTTTTTGCACGATGATCTCCCATTTAATTTTGGTGAAATTGAGCGACACCGTTTCAACTGGTTTACCACCAGAAACTGTGGAAACAACCAAAGGTTGCCCAGCGGTCTGTGTAAGCGCGACGATGATGTGCTCGTTTGGGATGCCCCCCCGCGCCGTTGATGGTCATTCCTGTCACCGGGTGATGCTAAACGGTATGCCGATGGCACGATTATGCGGATACTTACAATATTAATAATGGTTTCAAGGATTGTACTGGATGGTGTTTATTTGGATGACTGGAAGAGGGAAAGCGCCTTTTTGGGGAAAGTTAGTTGTTCTTTGGCATTACAGTAACTTGTAAATCAAAAGGAATAAGACCTGTGCGAAGGCCGGACTCGCCTTTTCGTTTAATTCTTTGAAAAAGAATGGTTTGTGGGATTTTATTTTGGGGATTTGCCCCCAAAATGGGACATGAAATTGAATACTGCGTGGAAGATCACAAAGTTGCGTGATTATTTTCTAGGTCCGAAACGCATTCCAAAGTAAGGCTTCTCACGGCATTGCGCCAGTCGAGATGCTAGATTACTCAAATCCATTCCGATTCTACAAAACTGTATCCCGTATGTATGCCTGTATTTTTATTTCATAAACCC
>NZ_JANEWH010000278.1:0-1250 GCF_028069715.1 Kluyvera sp. Awk 3
ATTATTAATGGGGTTGTAATGAAACTTAATTTAATTGCAGGCGCTTTGGTTCTGTCTTCTACCGTATTCGCTGGTAATGTTCTCGCATCTGATGGCACCGTGCATTTCCGTGGTGAAGTCATTGATAGCACCTGTGAAGTCACTGCTGATACTGCCGATCAGAACGTTGATCTGGGTAAAGTTAACCGCACCGCATTTAGTGGGGTTGGCAGCACTGCAGCGCCAACAGAATTCCATATCGATCTGGAAAAATGCCCGGCAACATATACAAAAGCGGCCGTTCGTTTTGATGGCACCGAAGCTTCTGATGGCAATGGCGACCTGGCTGTAGGTACTCCGGCTACCGCTTCTGCGCCTGGCGATTTCACTGGCACTGGTACCGCGACAACCGCTACCGGCGTAGCAATCCGTATCTATAACCGTGCTGATAACTCTCAGGTTCAGCTGTACAAAGATTCTGCGTATAGCAATATTGATGCGACTGCGGGTACAGCTTCAATGAAGTTTATTGCGCGTTATATCGCAACCAGCGCTACAGTCACCGCAGGTACCGCTAACGCGGATTCTCAGTTCACAATTGAATACGTGAAATAATACAAACATCAATTCTGTTGATTTGTTTTATTAATTAAATGACGCCTGTCATTAAGGCACTCTTTTGTCTGGAGTCGCGGGCGTCTTTTTGCTCTTTTCTGGGATGATTAAATATATGATGACACGGCTAATTAAATTTGTTTTTTCTATAGTTGTGCTTTTTTATACCATGCAATCTTTTGCCGGGATTGTGGTAGGGGGAACCCGCGTTATTTTCCCAGGTAACGCGCCTGATACCACTATCTCTATTTATAATAAAGAAACGACATTACCTTATCTTATCCAGGTGTGGGTTGATCCGTTTAATAAAGACGATAAAAGCAAACCACCTTTTACGGCAATCCCACCGGTCTCTCGTCTGGAACCTGGACAGGAAAAAGTGCTGCGTATTGTGAAAATCGCCGGTGAATTACCAACAGACCGGGAGTCTGTTTTCTGGTTGAATGTTAAAAATATTCCGCCATCAAGTGATAAAAAAGATACCAGTACGCTGGAAATTGCCATTAAAACAAGAATCAAATTATTCTGGCGTCCAGCCGGCATCAACTTAATTCCAGAAAAAGCTATTGCAAAAGTCAAATGGCATAAGCAAGGTAGCCAGTTGGTAGTGGAGAATAAAAGCCCTATCCATATTAATATTATGGACGTTGTTATTG
>NZ_JANEWH010000279.1:0-1223 GCF_028069715.1 Kluyvera sp. Awk 3
GTTGAAGACTACGAGTAATATGTAGTTACACTCCAACGCGTAAATAGCGCATGGTTAGCGGCTATTAAGATACTATGCGGTATCACGCGTATCGTTCCTACCAGTAATAAGGATATTTGTATGGCAGTTCCAGGAATGGTTCAAAAGCTTAATGCTCAGATGAATCTCGAATTTTATGCATCTAATCATTATTTGCGTTTGAGCGAGTGGTGCTCAGAACATCGACTGAATGGTACCGCGACTTTTTTACGTTCTCGGGCACAATCCAGCGTAACGCAAATGATGCGTGTGTTCGATTATATGAAAAAATCTGGCGCTTATCCGGTCGTGAAAGCTTTTGAAACCCAAGAAGATAAGTGCGCAACCCTCGAAGATCTTTTCCTGAAAACCATTGAAGATCACGCGCAGCGCAGCTCTACGCTGTCTGAGTTGACTGAACAGGCAAAAGTGCTTCATGACGATAACACCCTGAGTTTCCTCAACGCACTGGAAGAAGAGCAGGAACAGGATGGTATCTTGCTGAAGACCATTCTGGATGAAGTGCGCAGCGCGCGTAAAGCGGGCCTCTGCATCCAGCAAACGGACCAGCATCTGCTGAACATCGTTAACCAACAGCAGCATTAATTACGCAACAAGGGCGGCCATGGCCGCCCTTGTTCTTTCTGAACTTAGTCCTGAGGACGTCAATTCCGGATCAGTGCGTCGCATCCTGTGGCGTAAACTTCAGCTCAATCAGCGCAATCGCTTTCTGAATCGCCCGCAACGTTACCGGATCGGCCCCCGCCGGATGAGTGGTAAAGTCAATCGCTTTCAGCTGGGTAGCCATCTTTTCACGAACTTCAACTGGCGCGATAACATCGATAACGTCGAGGATCTGTTTGATAACGAGTTGGCAGGCGACAACGTCGGAAACCAGTTCATCGTTCGGGGTGAGGTTCTGAGACATTTTTTGCTCCTGTTTTGCGGAGCGTAATAGTAACCTACTTTTGCTGAAGATAAAAAAAACCTGCCGCAGCAGGTTTTTTTTATCAGAACATAGCGCCTGGCGGTACGTCTTTGAAAGTCTTGCAATAGTTCTCGAACATGCTTTTGAGGATTTTACGCATGCGCTGTTTCATGTTGATGCTCCGGTTTTTGTTATGCAGGTGTTATTGTCTTTAGGTACATAATATGAGCTCCATCACAAAAATCAACCATTTTGAGAGTTAAATCACATAATAACT
>NZ_JANEWH010000028.1:0-42728 GCF_028069715.1 Kluyvera sp. Awk 3
GTGTTGGGACATGTCGATTTTTATGATGAATTAATGCATTAAAAAATCTAATTAAAAACTTGCGCTGTCAACCGAAAACGGCCACTTCATGATGAAGTGGCCGGAAGATCGTTTACTGATTACCCGTTAGCTCGCCGTACGGCAGCGTATCGTAATCTTTCAGTGATTTTTTGTCGTATGGGTTGCCAATCCAGCGCGTACTTTCCTCAAACTGAGGGTTGGTTAGCGCACGCGTTGGGTCGAAACCGTCATAGCTCAGGCCTGCCAAATCTGACCAGGTGTGGATGAGCTCGGAGCTGCTGTATTTGCGGTTCACGTCCTGCGAGAAATCACGCGGATGCGCCTCATGCCACTTCTCCGATGTCCACAGCAGGAACGGAATGGTGTACATGTGGCGGGTCGGTTCTTTCTCATTACGCCCCTGAGTCTGATGCGGCGGCGTGTCATAGACCTCTTCCCCATGGTCAGAGAAGTACAGCAAGAAGCCATTAGGATCCGTCGCCTTGTAGTCTTTAATCAGCGTGGAAACGATATAGTCGTTATACAGGTTGGCGTTGTCATAGTTGTTGTACGTGTCCTGCTGATCCTGGCTTAAACCAGCCGGCATAGTGTCGGTTTTACCGGAGAATTTGTTCCAGTTTTCAGGGTAGCGGTACTCGTAGTTAATATGCGTACCCAGCAGGTGAACGATAATGAACTTTTTCGGCGCCGGGTCGGCCAGCACCTGCTTAAACGGCGCCAGCACGTTGGCATCGTATTCGCGGGCGCTTTGGGTGCGCTGCTGGTTCATATAGTACTGCTGGTCGGTCTGTTTCGAGAACACCGTCAACATAGTGTTGCGCGACGTCATCGTCTGCTGGTTTGTTATCCAGAAGGTTTTATAACCCGCCTGCTTCATCAGGTTCATCAGCGAGGGTTTGGTCAGATACAGGTCCGGGTTCTGCTCATTCGCGAAGGTCAGCGCCTGTTGCAGAATCTCAATGGTGTAGGGACGAGATGTGACCACATCGTTGAACACGGTAAAGTTAGGATCGGACTTACGTAGCGCGTCCAGTTCCGGCGTGGTTTCACGTGGATAGCCGTACAGGCTCATATGCCCACGCTGTGTTGACTCACCGATCACCAGCACCAGCGTACGCGGCGCATCGCCGGTGCTGTCTTTTAAGTTCGCCAGCGGCGGCAGGGCGTGGTTGTCGTTGAGCAGTCGCGTCAGGCTATTGAGCTGATGGCGATACTGGTAGTAACCGGTAATGAACTGCCATGGTGCGGCAGGGGCAAGGCGGGTTGATACGCCATCCAGCACATCGGCAACCGGTTTGTCCTTCATCACGACTCCAGTCACGAGCGGATGGAGGATCAGCCCGTACAGCAGGGCGAACGACACCAGCCAGCGCCATGGCGTTGGGATGTAAACCGGACGTAGACGTGTCCACAGGAAGATAGCGATCGCCGTATAGACCAACGCGACCAGCACAATTTTGAGGCTAAAGTACTGGCTTAAGAATTCGCCCGCTTCGTTGGTGTTGGTTTCGAACATCACGAATAGAACGCTTTGCGAGAACTCTTGCCCGTAAATAACGTAATAGCTAATTGCCGCCAGCGAGGCAGCCCAGAGAATGATGCCAATCAGGGCGCCGATAATGCGGGTTTTTCGGGGAAAGAGAAATACAGGCACCAGCCATAACAAGCTAAAGAGAATCGAATCCCTTAGGCCAGTCGAGCCGCTATAACCTGTGGCGTAGATGACAATCTGCAATGCTGTTGAAAAGAAGCAAAAATACAATACGGCCCAGCCAAGGGCTTTCCAGCTGAAGGCTGGCGTACTCTGAGTAGTCGTGAATTGCATATGATTAACTTTATTTACGGTGAAGGCGGCCAGTCTAGCTACCAATGCTTAAGATATAATTAGATCGATATCAGGGCGTAAAAACAGATAGGCCTATTATCTGAAGTGATAAAGAGGTGGCGTAAATTATCTGAGTAATCACGTTCTGAAATACCGTATCTTTTCCATAATCACCCTTTCATGAAGGGGTGGCTCATGATGCAGCGGTGCAGAAGAAAAAGAAACTACCTGAAATGAAAATGCCCGCAGCATGGCGGGCATTAATTTTTAATATAACGCGTTGGCGTTACTCGATATTTTGAATCTGCTCACGCATCTGTTCGATGAGGACTTTCAGCTCAATAGCAGAGTTTGTGACATCGGCATTAATTGACTTCGATGCCAGCGTATTCGACTCACGGTTGAATTCCTGCATCATGAAGTCCAGGCGACGGCCAACGGCCTCTTTTTTCTTCAGGATGTTATAGGTCTCTTTGACGTGGGCTTCCAGGCGATCCAGCTCTTCGGCCACGTCAATACGCTGGGCCATCAACACCAGTTCCTGCTCCAGGCGATTGTTTTCCAACTGCACTTCCGCGTCTTCCAGCTTCGCCACCAGGCGATCGCGCTGCCACTGCAGAATTTCCGGCATATGGGCACGCACTTTGGCCACTTCGCCGCTCACACCTTCCAGGCGTTGTTCAATCAGCGCTTTCAGCGCCTGGCCTTCGGTTTCGCGAGCGACGATGAAGTCGTCCAGCGTACCGTCCAGCGCATTCAGGATCTCGGCGGCGATGGCGTCCAAATCCTGCTCTTGTGCGGCCATAACGCCCGGCCAGCGCAGAATATCGACCGGGTTAATTTCCCCTTCGTCGCTCTGCATTTTGACCCAGTTGGCCGCGTTAACCAGCTGCTTTGCCAGGTTTTCATTGAGAATAAGTTCGCCTTGCGCACTGGCATCTGGCTCAAAACGCAGAGTGCACTCTACTTTCCCGCGCGTTAAGCGGGTACGCAGACGTTCACGAACAACGGGTTCGAGGCTGCGGAACTGCTCCGGCAGACGGAAATAGGTTTCGAGATAACGCTGGTTAACAGAGCGCAGTTCCCAGGCGGCGCTGCCCCAAGTGCCCTTAATTTCGCGGCGGGCATAGGCGGTCATGCTGCGGATCATAGACGTTCCTGTTTTTAAAGGAGAGATGGGGGGATTATAGCCCTCGGGGGCTTATGAGGATAGGAATAAGCACCGTTAATCCGTATAACACTTCATCCTTCAAGCTGTCTCTGCGTTGGCTGCCGTCGCTTACCCCAGTCACGTACTTATGTACGCTCCTGGGGATGCGCTCCTTTGCCGCCTTGATACAGCTCGAATGATTTTGTGTATAATGCGCAGCCACATTCGTTTCAAGCCGGAGATTTCTATCATGCGTCCAGCAGGTCGTAGTGCCAACCAGGTGCGTCCCGTCACCCTGACCCGTAATTATACAAAACACGCAGAAGGCTCCGTGCTGGTCGAATTTGGCGATACTAAAGTGCTGTGCACCGCCTCTATTGATGAAGGCGTGCCGCGTTTTCTGAAAGGTCAGGGCCAGGGCTGGATCACCGCCGAGTACGGCATGCTGCCGCGCGCTACCCATACCCGTAACGCGCGTGAAGCGGCGAAGGGCAAACAGGGCGGCCGCACCATGGAGATTCAGCGTCTGATTGCCCGCGCGCTGCGTGCCGCGGTCGATCTGAAAGCGCTCGGCGAGTTCACTATCACGCTGGACTGTGACGTTATCCAGGCTGATGGCGGCACGCGTACCGCGTCCATTACCGGTGCCTGCGTGGCGCTGGCTGATGCGCTGGGCAAACTGGTTGCCGCTGGCAAACTGAAAACCAACCCGATGAAAGGGATGGTTGCCGCGGTTTCCGTTGGTATTGTGAACGGCGAAGCGCTGTGTGACCTGGAATATGTTGAAGACTCCGCGGCGGAAACTGACATGAACGTGGTGATGACCGAAGACGGCCGCATCATTGAGGTTCAGGGGACGGCGGAAGGCGAACCGTTCACCCACGAAGAGTTACTCACCCTACTGGCGCTAGCCCGAGGGGGAATCGAATCCATTGTAGCGGCGCAGAAGGCGGCGTTAGAAAATTGATTTTTAAGGGCGACGTGGTCGCCCTTTTTTTTGTCCGTAATAAAGTGAGATGAGGAGCGAATCCATGAAACCGTATCAGCGCCAGTTTATTGAGTTTGCGCTTAACAAGCAGGTACTTAAGTTTGGCGAGTTTACGCTGAAATCCGGGCGCAAAAGCCCCTATTTCTTCAACGCCGGCCTGTTTAATACCGGGCGCGATCTGGCACTGTTAGGCCGTTTTTATGCCGAAGCGCTGGTGGATTCCGGCATCGAGTTCGATCTGCTGTTTGGCCCTGCGTACAAAGGTATTCCAATTGCGACCACCACCGCGGTGGCGCTGGCGGAACATCACGACAAAGACTACCCGTACTGCTTCAACCGTAAAGAAGCCAAAGATCACGGCGAGGGCGGTAATCTGGTTGGCAGCGCGCTGACCGGGCGCGTGATGCTGGTGGATGACGTTATCACTGCGGGAACGGCGATTCGTGAATCGATGGAGATCATCCAGGCCAACGGCGCGCAGCTGGCTGGCGTGCTGATCTCTTTAGATCGTCAGGAGCGCGGTCGCGGTGAAATCTCGGCCATTCAGGAAGTGGAACGTGATTATGGCTGTGAAGTTATCTCGATCATTACCCTGAAAGAGTTGATCGCTTATCTGGAAGAAAAACCGGAGATGGCTGAGCATCTGGCCTCGGTTCGCGCGTATCGCGAAGCGTACGGCGTCTAAGAAAACAGCCCGGCGCAGGCCGGGCTGTTTGACGATTATTGCAGTTGAGCGACGATCAGCGGCCAGCGAGCGTCGAAATCGTCTGTCGGGCGATACTTGAATTCGCTGCGGACAAAGCGCGAGAGCATCCCTTCACAGAACGCCAGCAGCTGGCTTGCCAGTAACGTCTCATCGGTTTCGTAGCCTTCCCCTTCACGCATTTTGCGCTCGCGCAGCACCTGACGCAGTTGAGCCTCAATGCGCTCAAACAGCTGGTTAATGCGGCCCTGCAGACGGTCTTGCTCAAACATCAGCGCATGACCGGTGAGGATACGGGTCAGGCCTGGATTGCGCTCACCAAAGCCCAGAATCAGCAGCACAATCAGACGCAAACGTGCGGTCGTATCTTTTTCGTCTTTCAGAATCAGGTTGATACGGGTAATCAGGCTATCTTCGATAAACTCGATAAGGCTATCGAACATGCGGGTCTTGCTTGGGAAATGCCGGTACAGCGCCGCTTCGGACACACCAACGGACGCGGCTAGCTTTGCCGTCGTGATCCGCTGGCTGCCATCGCTGGATTCAAGCATCAACGCCAGGGATTGAAGTATTTCCTCGCGACGATTCCTTTTCGCAGTTTGCTTTTCTGCCATGTTCTAAAATACCCCTGAAAATAAAACACTTGTCAGGCGAGCATCCACACGGTGACCGCAACCATAAATTGCAGTGATCTTTTTGCATTATGACGCCGTGAGATGCGTAAAAAACGGGCACATCACATCCTGCATGATGTGCCTGAGGGCGAGTTATTGACGCCCTGAGTGGCCGAAGCCACCTTCGCCACGATCGGTGGCTTCAAACGATTCGACCAGATTAAACTCGGCCTGTACGACAGGAACAAACACCATCTGCGCGACGCGTTCGCCTGGCTCGATAGTGAAGGTGGTTTGCCCGCGGTTCCAGATGGAGACCATCAGTTGCCCCTGATAGTCAGAGTCGATAAGCCCCACCAGGTTACCCAGCACGATACCGTGCTTGTGGCCGAGGCCAGAGCGCGGCAGCATCACCGCCGCCAGAGACGGATCGGCAATGTGAATCGCCAGGCCGGTCGGCAGTAAGGTGGTTTCACCTGGCGCCAGTTCTACGGCGTCATCAAGACAGGCGCGCAGGTCAAGGCCTGCAGAGCCAGCGGTGGCATAGGTCGGCAGCGGGAACTGCTGGCCAATACGCGAGTCCAGAATCTTAACGTCGATTTTTTTCATCATAACGGGTAACGATCTCGTCCAATAATAGTTGGCCCAGGAGTGACTTACTGGCGAGCGGTAAAGTCTTCTCGCCGTCCTGCCAGAAAAGATGCAAGGCATTGTTATCGCTGTTAAAACCTTGATTTGATTGCGATACATCATTGGCACAAATCAGATCAAGGTTCTTGCGGCTACGCTTTTGCCGCGCATATTCTTCCACATTATTCGTTTCGGCGGCAAACCCTACGACGTAGGGACGATGCTCTTTCAGTGCGGCAACGCCAGCGACGATATCCGGGTTTTTCACCATTTTTATTGTGAATTCATCACCCTGGGTGTCCTGCTTCTTAATTTTTTCTTCGGCGATAACCGCGGCGCGATAGTCGGCAACTGCGGCGCAGCCGATAAAAATCTGCTGTTGCGCGATGCCGGCCTGAACCGCGGCGTTCATCTCTTCAGCGGTGGTGACATCAATACGTTGCACAAAGGCGGGCGTTGGCAGCGACACCGGGCCGCTAACCAGCGTAACGTTTGCCCCACGACGCGCGGCGGCATCGGCAATCGCAAAGCCCATTTTGCCTGAGCTGTGGTTGGTAATGTAACGCACCGGGTCCAGCGGTTCACGGGTCGGGCCTGCGGTAATCATGATGTGCAGATGTTGCAGATCGTTGACGGTGGAAAAGTGCGCTGCGGCCATGTCGACAATCACCAATGGATCAAGCATCCGACCAGGGCCAACGTCGCCACAGGCCTGGCTGCCGCTGTCCGGGCCCCAGATCAGCATATTGCGTGAAGCCAGTACTTCCAGATTGTGCTGCGTGGCGGCGGCACGATACATCTGTTGGTTCATGGCGGGGACAACGGCGACCGGCGATGGGGTTGCGAGGCAGATGGTCGACACCAGGTCGTTTGCCATCCCGGCGGCCACGCGGGCAATTAAGTCGGCGGTGGCCGGCGCAAGGATAACGAGGTCAGCCCATTTGCCCAGCTCAATGTGGCCCATCGCGGCTTCGGCGGCGGTATCGAGCAGGCTGTCGGAGACCGGATAACCGGATACGGCTTGCAGGCTCAGCGGGGTGATGAAGGCTTTTGCTGCGTCGGTCATCGCGACGCGCACGTCCGCGCCGCGCTCACGCAGGCGACGCACCAGCTCCGGCGTTTTGTAGGCAGCGATACCGCCGCTGACGCCAAGAACAATTTTCTTACCGGCCAGGCTCATCATGATTTTTCCTGTTAGGGGGACACCAGAATTCGCGCATTTTATCACAATCCTGGCGGGGTCGTGTGCTTACGACAGAGACACTTTGCGAGCCGCTACGCAAGAGCGAAATCCATACCGTGCAGGAGGGCGTGTACTGTGGCATTTTGGCGGCAGCCATAAGAGGAGGCCGTCATGGAGAGTACAGAAGCCCTCCTGCCGCGCGAGAAGATGCAGCGGTACGGAATTGAATCGCTCACGGATGTTGAGCTTCTGGCGCTATTTTTGCGCACCGGTACGCGGGAAAAAAACGTTCTACGTTACTCTCAGGACCTGCTGCGCCATTTCGGCTCGCTGTACGGCCTGCTTTCGGCTACCGAGAAAGCGATAACGCAGATCGACGGTATGGGCATTGCTAAATATGCCCAGCTCAAAGGGATTGCCGAACTGGCGCGCCGCTATTTTAGCCTGCGGGTGCTTTCCGAGGATTCTCTGCTAAGCCCAGAGATGACGCGTGAGTTTCTGCAAAGCCAGCTCGCCGACGAAGAGCGGGAAATCTTTGTGGTGATTTTTCTCGATAATCAACACCGGGTGCTCAAACATAGCCGCCTTTTTTCCGGCACCCTGAGTCACGTTGAAGTGCATCCGCGCGAAATTGTACGAGAAGCCATCAAAGTTAACGCCGCTGCGGTGATCCTGGCACATAATCATCCATCGGGTCATGCGGAGCCGAGTAAATCAGACAGACTTATTACTGAAAGGGTGGTAAAGTGTTGCCAATTCATGGATATACGGGTGCTTGATCATCTGGTTATTGGCCGCGGTGAGTACGTTTCTTTTGCCGAACGAGGCTGGATTTAGCGGTTTATTACGCGATCCACCGGGATCTTTGTCTGTTCGGGACTTGAGCATAACGCCGGGTCAGCGTATACTACGCCACCTTTGAGAATCTCGGGTTTGGCATTTGGGCCTGGCAATCGAGAGTTCACTTAGAACTATGCGATGACCGGGCTGTAAAGCCTGACGAGGCGCCGATACCCCATACGAAGCTCGAGCTAATTTGATTTTTGGAGAATAGACATGTCCCGAGTCTGCCAAGTTACTGGCAAGCGTCCGGTGACCGGTAACAACCGTTCCCACGCACTGAACGCGACTAAACGCCGTTTCCTGCCGAACCTGCACTCTCACCGTTTCTGGGTTGAGAGCGAGAAGCGTTTTGTCACCCTGCGCGTATCTGCTAAAGGTATGCGTGTAATCGATAAGAAAGGCATCGATTCAGTTCTGGCTGAACTGCGTGCCCGTGGCGAAAAGTACTAAGTACTTAGAGGAAATAAATCATGGCTAAAGGTATTCGTGAGAAAATCAAGCTGGTTTCTTCTGCTGGTACTGGTCACTTCTATACCACCACGAAGAACAAACGTACTAAGCCGGAAAAACTGGAACTGAAAAAGTTCGATCCAGTTGTCCGTCAGCACGTTCTGTACAAAGAAGCTAAAATCAAATAATTTTAGTTTCGATGTCACAAAAAACCTCGCCTCGGCGGGGTTTTTTGTTTTCTGCGCGTCCCCATAATAGAGACATCTGTATTCGAGCCGGAGACGTTATGCCTGAATTACCCGAAGTTGAGACCAGCCGCCGGGGCATTGAACCCCATCTGGTCGGCGCAACCATCCAGTACGCCGTGATTCGCAACGGACGCCTGCGCTGGCCCGTCTCTGATGAAATCTACCGCCTGAGCGATAAACCGGTTATCAGCGTTCAGCGCCGCGCTAAATACCTGCTGCTTGAACTATCAGACGGCTGGATCATCATTCATCTGGGGATGTCGGGAAGTTTACGCATTCTTGCGGAAGAACTTCCGGCGGAAAAACACGATCACGTCGATCTGGTGATGAGTAACGGTAAAGTGCTGCGCTACACCGACCCACGGCGCTTTGGCGCCTGGCTGTGGACGCCGGTGCTGGAAGGGCACAGCGTGCTCGCTCATCTCGGCCCGGAGCCGCTCAGCGCGGAATTTAGCGCGGAGTATCTGCAGGCAAAATGTGCGAAGAAGAAAACGGCGATTAAACCCTGGCTGATGGATAACAAGCTGGTGGTGGGCGTCGGTAATATCTACGCCAGTGAATCGCTGTTTTCCGCGCGGATCCATCCGGATCGGCTGGCATCATCGTTATCGGCAGAAGAGTGCGAACGACTGGTGGCGGCGATCAAAGCAGTACTGCAACGATCGATTGAGCAGGGTGGTACGACGCTAAAAGACTTCCTGCAAAGCGACGGCAAGCCGGGCTACTTTGCACAAGAACTACAGGTATACGGGCGAAAAGGGGAGGCCTGTCGGATATGCGGGACGCCGATTATCGCCAGCAAACATGCGCAGCGGGCGACGTTTTACTGCCGGCAGTGCCAAAAGTAAGTTGATTGCCCGGCGACGAACCGCCGGGAAATGCACTGAAGCCTACTTCAGCTTCTCCATCAGCGCCTGATGTACATTCGCCGGCAGGAAATGGGTCACATCGCCATCGTGACGCGCCACCTCTTTCACCAGCGATGATGAAATAAACGACCACTCTTTCGACGGCATCAGAAAGACGCTTTCCAGCTCCGGCATCAGGTGGCGATTCATGTGCGCCAACTGCATTTCATACTCGAAATCCGCCACCGCGCGCAGGCCACGAATCAGAATATTGGCCTGCTGGGTGCGGGCAAAGTTAGCCATCAGATCGCTAAAACCCATCACTTCCACGTTACCAAGGTGTGCCGTTGCCTGCTGGGCCAGCGCCACGCGCTCGCTAAGGTCAAACATCGGTTTTTTGCTTGGGCTGGCCGCAATAGCGAGGATAACCTGATCGAACATGCAGGCCGCGCGTGTCACGATATCAAGATGACCGTTGGTGATGGGATCGAAAGTGCCCGGATAAATCGCCCGTTTTTGCATAATCATCCTCAATGCGTTTTGGGTGGCAGGTACGGTTCCAGGAGTTGTAACAGGCGTTGTAGCGCGCCCTGGTTCTGGTACAAGACCTCAACGGCGTGACGACCGTAGAAACTACGATAATCGGCATCGCCTAACAGTGAGGATACCTCTTTTTCGAGACTGGCGGCATCGGTCACGGTGATAAGCCCACTCGCCTGTTCCAGACGGGCGCAGATATCCTTGAAGTTAAAGGTATGCGGGCCCATCAACACGGGAATGGCATGCGCTGCGGCTTCCAGCGGGTTATGGCCACCACGTTCAACCAATGAGCCGCCAACAAACGCCAGGTCGGCAATGCCATACAGCAGCATCAGCTCACCCATGGTGTCGCCAATGACCACCTGCGTTGTCGCGGAGGGGACTTCACCGGAGGAACGGGTGATAAAGCTCAAACCAGCCTGACGCGTGAGGTTGATGGCGTCCGGGAAACGTTCCGGATGACGCGGCACCAGTATCAGCAGTAAATCCGGGTAGTGCTGCAGCAGCGCCTTGTGGGCGGCAATCACGATACTCTCTTCGCCCTCGTGGGTACTGGTGGCTATCCATACCGGGCGGCGTGGCGCCCATTGGCGACGAAGCGTGACCGCTTTGGCTGCCAGCTGCGGCGTAACAGAAATATCGAATTTCAGGCTGCCGGTAATGGTCACCTGATTATTTTTAGCCCCTAAGGCGACAAAACGTTGACCGTCTTCTTCATTCTGCGCGGCAATCAACGTAATACGCTGGAGTAGCGTGCGAACAAATGAGCCCAGTTTGGCGTATCCGGCGGCCGAACGCTCAGACAAGCGTGCGTTGGCAATCACCAGCGGAATATGGCGACGATGCAATGCGGCAATCAGGTTTGGCCACAGCTCTGTTTCCATAATCAACACCAGTTTCGGGTCGATTTTATCGAGGAAGCGGTTAAGGGCATCGGGTAAATCATACGGCAGATAGACGTGCTGAACGTCTTTGCCAAACGCCGACTGCACGCGCTCGGACCCGGTTGGGGTCATCGTGGTGACAGTAATCGGCAAATCGGGGTAGCGGTGACGCAGTGCGCGAACTAACGGGATCGCCGCCAGCGTTTCGCCAACGGACACCGAGTGCAGCATAATCCCGCCGGGCTTCAGCGGCTGGCGATAAAAACCGTAACGTTCACCCCAGCGTTTTCGGTAGGCCGGAGCCTTACGTCCGCGCACCCAAAGCCGTATCCAGATTAGGGGCTGGATAAGGTAGAGCAGAGCGGTGTAAAGCAATTCAAGCATAATAAATAGCTGAGTTATGAATGTGCTGTGGATTCTAAGTATTTACCTGAGGCATTACCATTACTTTTGCTGTTTTTGGTCTAAATTATCCACAGCGCAGGGGCTAGCCGTGGATATCACTGCCAATCCCCCTTTTTTATGCTGCTCATTGCGGTTAACACCCCTGGATATTTGGGGGCTGGCAAACCCGGCCTTACAACAACGGAAATGATTTTAATTTATTGATTTTTAAAATAAAAAAACTTTATTTTCGCGAAAGCTATCCGGTTCGGATTGTGGACAAGGAAGTGGTACACTAGCGCATCAAAATAAGTGCAATATCAGTAATCAGGTTGCTGTTGAGCCTGGGGCGGTAGCGTGCTTTTTTCCTTCTTTTACCGGAAAATCTCAACCAAAGAGTCGCTTGTGGAAAAGCCATTTCGAAAAATTCTGGTCATTAAAATGCGTTTTCACGGGGATATGTTGCTTACCACTCCCGTTATTAGCACGCTGAAGCGCCATTATCCTGAGGCGAAGGTGGACGTCCTGCTGTATCAGGACACGATCCCTATTTTGTCCGAAAACCCTGAGATTAACGCGCTGTATGGTATTAAAAATAAAAAAGCCAAAGCGGCGGAGAAAATATCAAATTTCGTCAGCATCATCAGGCAACTGCGCGCTAATAAATACGATCTCGTCATCAATATGGCCGACCAGTGGATGGCGGCGGTGCTGGTGCGCCTGCTGAACGTGCCGATGAGTATCTCGCAGGACTATCGCCACCGTCAGTCTGCCTTCTGGCGCAATAGCTTTACGCATCTGGCGCCGTTAAGCGGCGACAACGTGGTTGAGAGCAATCTTTCCGTGCTGGCGCCGCTGGGGCTCGACGCCCTCGTTGCGCAAACGACCATGAGCTACAACCCGGTCTGCTGGCAGCGTGTGCGCGGCGAGCTGGATAAAGCCGGTGTCGGCAAACGCTACGTGGTGATTCAACCGACGGCCCGACAGATATTTAAATGCTGGGAGAACGAGAAATTCTCCCGGGTGATTGACGCGTTGCATGACCGCGGAATGGAAGTGGTGCTGACCTCCGGACCGGGCGCGGACGATCTGGCCTGCGTCAACGCGATTGCCCAGGGCTGCCAGCAGCCGCCAGTGACGGCGCTGGCCGGTAAAGTTAGCTTCCCGGAACTGGGGGCGTTGATTGACCACGCGGTGCTGTTTATCGGCGTCGATTCTGCGCCGGGGCATATCGCGGCCGCGGTCAAAACGCCGTTAATCGCGCTGTTTGGCGCGACGGACCCTATTTTCTGGCGCCCGTGGTCGGACAATATGATCCAGTTCTGGGCCGGTGATTATCGCCCGATGCCCCCGCGCGAGCAGCGTAACCGCAATGAAATGTACCTCGCGGTGATTCCGGCAGAGGATGTTATCGCCGCCATCGATAAAATTCTGCCCGCAGAACCGGCAACAGGTGAAGAACTATGATCGTTGCATTCTGTCTGTATAAGTACTTCCCCTTCGGCGGCCTGCAGCGCGACTTTATGCGCATTGCCCAGACCGTGGCGGCCCGCGGCCACCAGGTGCGCGTCTATACGCAATTCTGGGAAGGTGAGTGTCCTGAGGCGTTTGAGTTGATTCGGGTTCCGGTGAAATCTCATACCAACCACGGGCGCAACGCGGAATATTATACGTGGGTGCAAAATCACCTGCGTGAGCATCCGGTCGCCAGAGTGGTGGGCTTTAATAAGATGCCGGGGCTGGATGTCTATTACGCGGCTGATGTGTGCTACGCCGATAAAGTGGCGCAGGAGAAAGGTTTCTTTTATCGTCTGACGTCACGCTATCGCCACTATGCGGCGTTCGAGCGTGCCACCTTCGAACATGGTAAACCGACGCAGTTGCTGATGCTAACGGACAAGCAAATTGCGGATTTCCAGAAACACTATCAGACCGAGCCCGAACGTTTTCATATTCTGCCGCCGGGAATTTACCCGGACAGAAAATACAGCCAACAGATTCCGAACGCCCGTCAGGTTTACCGGCAAAAGAACGGTTTGACCGAATCGCAGAACGTACTGCTACAGGTGGGATCCGATTTTACTCGTAAAGGCGTGGATCGCACGCTGGCCGCGATGGCTTCGCTACCGGAAAGCCTGCGCCAGAACACGCAGTTGTTTATTGTCGGCCAGGATAAGCCGGGAAAATTCGCCGCGCTGGCCGAGAAGTACGGCATTCAGCATAACGTTCACTTCTTCTCCGGGCGCAACGACGTGGCGGAGCTGATGGCGGCTGCCGATTTACTGCTGCACCCGGCCTATCAGGAGGCGGCAGGCATCGTGCTGCTGGAAGCGGTAACGGCGGGGTTACCAGTATTAACAACCGCCGTATGCGGATATGCGCACTATATTGCGGATGCAAACTGTGGCGCGGTGATTGAGGAACCTTTCCGCCAGGAAGCCTTGAATGAGCTCCTTCTTAAGGCATTAACCCAGCCAGCGCTGCGCGCGGCTTGGGCGGAAAATGCGCGCAACTACGCCGATACACAAGACTTATACAGTCTGGCGGACAGAGCGGCAGATATCATTATAGGTGATTTGGATGGTTGAGCTGAAAGAACCGCTGGCCACGCTGTGGCGCGGGAAAGATGCCTTTGAGGAAGTGAAACATCTGGAAGGCGAGGTATTTCGTGAGCTGGAAACCCGTCGTACGCTGCGCTTCGAGCTGGCGGGCGGTAGCTATTTTCTGAAATGGCACCGTGGCACTTCACTTAAAGAGATCGTCAAAAACCTGATTTCCCTGCGTATGCCGGTACTGGGCGCCGATCGTGAGTGGAATGCGATCCACCGCCTGCATGATGTGGGTGTCGATACTATGCACGGCGTGGGCTTCGGCGAGAAGGGGCTGAACCCGTTAACCCGCACGTCCTTTATCATTACCGAAGACCTTACGCCGACTATTAGCCTGGAAGACTATTGTGCGGATTGGGTGGTGAACCCGCCGACGCCCACGGTGAAGCGTATGCTGATTAAGCGCGTCGCCACGATGGTGCGCAAAATGCACCTGAGCGGCATTAACCACCGCGACTGTTATATCTGTCATTTCCTGCTGCATCTGCCGTTTAGCGGTGACGAAGAGACGATGAAGATTTCGGTGATTGATCTGCACCGTGCGCAAATTCGCGATCGTGTTCCACGTCGCTGGCGTGATAAAGACCTGATCGGTTTGTATTTTTCTTCAATGAACATTGGGCTGACCCAGCGCGATGTGCTGCGTTTTATGCAGATTTATTTTGCGCAGCCACTCAGGGACGTAATGAAGCAGGAACAGGCGCTGATAGCGAAAGCCGAAGAAAAAGCGCACAAAATCAAAGAAAGAACGATCAGAAAGTCGTTGTAACGTTTGGGGAAGAGTATGGCGTATTCGTATTTAAATGCGGAAGAGATGATCAACGATACGATTATCTTCGATGAACGTGAAGCGGCGCAGGACGGTTTGCCGTTCCATATCGCTTACGGTATTGATAAGAACTTCCTCTTCGGTTGCGGCGTCTCTATTGCCTCGGTTCTGTTGCACAACCGCGATATGGACTTTGTTTTTCACGTGTTTATCGACGTGTTACCGGAAGCGGAAAAGCAGCATTTTTCGCAGCTGGCAAAGGACAATAAGACCTGTATCCAGATTCATATCGTCAACTGCGAGCGTCTGAAGGCCTTCCCGACCACAAAGAACTGGTCCGTGGCGATGTACTTTCGCTTTATTATCGGCGACTACTTTATCGGCCAGCAGTCTCGCGTGCTTTATCTGGATGCGGACATCGTGTGTCAGGGCAGCATAAGCGAGCTGCCGGCGCTGGCATTAGGTGATAAGGTGGCGGGCGTCGTCGCGGAGCGCGATCAAAAGTGGTGGCTGTCGCGCAGCCAGAGCCTGGAGTGCCAGGCGATTGAGAACGGCTATTTTAACTCGGGCGTGCTGCTGCTGAATATTCCGGCATGGGCCAGCGAGTTTGTTTCAGGCAAAGCGATGTCGCTGCTGTCCGATAAGAACGTCACCCGTAAATTGAGCTTTATGGATCAGGACATCCTGAACATCATTCTTGCCGGGAAAGTGGCTTTTATCGCGGGTAAATTTAATACGCAGTTCAGCCTCAACTATGAGCTGAAGGATTCCTTTATCAACCCGATTAATGACGGTACCGTGCTGATCCACTACGTGGGGCCAACCAAGCCGTGGCATAACTGGGCTACTTACCCTAGCGCAGCGCCGTTCCTGAAGGCAAAAGCCGCGTCGCCATGGCAGGCAGTACCGCTGCTCAAACCGAGCAATGCCAACTATGCACGCTATTGCGCGAAGCATAATTTTAAGAATAATCAGCCGCTTGCTGGCTTCATGCACTACATTTATTACTTTTATCTGCGGCTGGTTAAGTAGGCTAGCCGTTGTAGCGCGAAAAACAGAATCGGCTTTGGGCAATATATTTTGGTGACAGCCTTATGAGCGGTAAATTGCACAGCATCACAACCGAAGACATTAACGAAATCAAACGTCACAAGACCTCTGATAACAGTATTATTTTTCTTTCCGGGCCTTCGTCGTTGAAAACTCCGCTGGACCTGCTGGCGGCATCGGACGTTATCTCCGTCAACGGTTCGGCGCGTTATCTGCTGGATAACAATATTCAGCCGTTTATCTATGTATTAACTGACTCGCGTTTCTTACTGCAGCGTAACGATGATTTTCGCGAGTTTGTGAAGATGAGCAAATACACTATCGTTAACGGCGAGGTGTACGATAAGGCTTCCGCAGAGGATAGACATTTTATTGATAATAGCGGTTTCGTGATCCGCTCTTTGTACCAGCGAGAAAAAGGCGGCTTCTTTAAGAAGTTAAAGTTTACCCTGATGGCTAAGCTGGACGAAAAAATACTGATAGACGTCCCGTTCTCAAAACGGAAACGGTTGGTGGGTTTTAGCCTGGATATTACACATGGCTACTGCTCTTGCCACACGGTCGCGTTTGCTGCCCTGCAGGTGGCGTACAGTTTAGACTATAAAAAAATCATCCATTCCGGGCTCGATTTGGTCGATAATTGCGCTCGTTTTTACGACGAGAAAACCAATAAGCAGGCATCGGAACTCAGTCGTGATTTAGGTAAGATCCTGCCGTTCTATGCGTTCATGCGAGAAAAGGTACCGGATATTAACGTCTACAACCTTTCGGACAACACCGCCGTGAGCTATGACGTCGTCCCCTTTATTACGCCGCAGGAGGTGTAATCTACGGGCAATAAAAAAGGCTGCATAATGCAGCCTTTTTTATTTAGTTCTGTTGACTTCGCGCCTTCAATGCCAGGGCGATACCCAGCAGCATCGTCAGGTTCTCGATACTCACGGTTTCAAACGCGCCGCGCACGAACAGGTTGCCGACAAGAATGAGCCCAATCAGCAGCCACGCTTCTTTTACCAGACCCTGGCTGGCACGATAGCCTTTTACCGCTTCAGTCAGCAGTGAAATCAGCAGATACCATACGGCGAATAGGCCTAATAGCCCACCGGCATACCACATTGAGAGTGTCAGGTTATGAGGGCCGATAGAGTGCTTAAAGAACCACTGCGGATAGTCATGCACCCGGCTGTTATAAACGCGATAGAAGATGTCTTCGCCATAGCCGTAGCCTTTGACGGGGTTTTCCATAATCAGGTCAAGCGCCGATCCCTGGGTACCGCCGCCGTAGCGGTAGGAGCTGGAAGTTTGCTGCATTTTATGGAAGAGCAGCTTAAAGGCATCCTGATCCTTCACGTATCCGGCCACGAGCACGCCGCCCAGTAAAACGGCAGCGATTAACGGCAGTTTCCATTCTTTTTTCAGCACACACCAGATAAGCGCTGGGATCAAAATGGATAGCCAGGTACCGCGTTGCAGGGTCCCTGCGATCATAAATCCCATGACGCAGGCAATAACAAAGAAAAGGACCTTGGCCCTCGCCGTTTTGATATTCCAGAGGAATAAGAAAGCAGGAGCCATAAAGATTAAAATATCAGAACGGTATTTATGGTCGAAATTCGTCAGCGGCATAATACCTTGCTGATACTCGTGGTAGTACTGCCAGCCATCAACGATTGCCAGAGGCAAAATGCCGATAATCAACGAGTAAATCAGCGTTTTTGAGATGTTTTCCTTGCTTTCGGCATGCAGCAGAATCGGGATGATTAGCGTCATCAGCAGCAGTTTTTCGAGCACGGTATTCGCAAACTTACTGAAGCTATAAGCTGGATCGACGGAAATCGCGACAGCGTAAGCGCACACCGCCACAAAGCATAAGAGCGAATAGGTCAGGTTATTTTTGAAAAAATGCAGCAGTGCCGTTCTTTTCTTTGCGACATAATATAATGCGGTAAAAAACATCAGCCCAGCAACAAGATGTTTGTAACGGGTAATATTGTCAAAGAAGTTTATTATAATAAAGAGTGAAACTAACCCACGATTCCATATGGATTGCCAGCAATATTCCTTATGCCCGGTTGATGCAAATGAGTTCATCAAAATACCTTAAAAAGATAACCTGGAATTAATTTTTTGCAGTTCACCAATCACAGTGAGTGCATCAAGCGTTGCTAAATCTTTTGCTTCTGAACAGCACGCCACCTGATTCTTCCCATATCCCCCAATCAATCCAGGGTCGGTCGGGCCATACAGCGTGATATTTGGGCGATCCAGCGCCGCAGTTAAGTGGCTTAATCCGGTATCTACCGAAACAACAAATTCCGCACCTGCCAGCACGTGCGCCACCTTCTCGAGGCTCAGACGCGGCAGAACTTCCACGTAATCAAACCCTTCAGCCAGGCGCTTCGCGCGGGCTTCTTCATGCGGCGCACCCCATGGCAATTTGATGCGTAGACCGCGCTCGCCCAGCAGGCGAATCAGCTCACGCCAGTTTTCTTCCGGCCAATGCTTATCATCGCGCGTCGTGGCATGCAGAAAGACGCAGTAGGGGGCTTCTGCAGGCGTAAGCGCCCCCACAAAATGTTGCGCTATGGCGTAGTCGCCCTGCGTTTCAGGTTTGGTGTAGCCGAGGCTCTTCGCAAACAGCTCGCGGGTGCGCTCTACGGCATGCTGCTGTTTGGCAATATGATGGCAGCGGTTATAGAACAGGCTGGCCAGCGGCTCGCGGGCGCTACTCCAGTCCATGCCATGCTTGATGCCGTGTGCCAGTCGGGTAACCAGCGCGGCGCTTTTTACCAGCCCTTGAGCATCGATGATCGCATCATATTTTACCGCCTGAATGGCATCGCGAAAGGCTTTGCGTTCGGCTTTGATGGGGGCGGAGAACCACGCTTTACGCCAGCGGCGGATGGCCACCGGAATCACGCGGTCTACCGCTTCATGCCATGAAGGAATTTGCGCGAAACCCTCTTCCACGACCCAGTCAAAGCGAATATCGGGGATGGCACGCATCGCGTCGGTTAATGCCGGCAGCGTGTGCAGGACGTCGCCCATGGAGGAGGTTTTGACGATCAACACTCGCATGCGTCAGGCTTCCTCGCTCGACAGCAGCGCGTTGAGCTCTTCCTGGACGCGTGCTGGGGTGATATCGATCAGGCTCTGATGATAGCCCTGCGCAGAGTCGCCTTTGCGGACCTTGTGGTAACCGGTAATCAGCCGAATCACCCGCGCTTTGTTTGACAGCGGCGGCGTGAAGTCCGGGCTGCTTGGCCCGTAGAGTGCAACTAGCGGGCGGTTTAGCGCGGCAGCCACGTGCATCAGGCCGGAATCATTGGTGACGATAGCCTTACAAGCGGCAATCAGCACCACTGCCTGCTCCAGTTGGGTCTCGCCAGCCAGGTTACGGCACCAGCCTTTTTGCTCGTCGCTGAGTGCGGCGATAATTTCATTACCTGCCTCGTTGTCCTTCGCGGAACCGAAAAGAACAATCTGATTACCCTGGTCGATCAGCTGCTTCGCGAGTGCGGCGTAGTGGTAGTGTGGCCAGCGTTTTGCCGGACCAAACTCCGCACCGGGGCAAAAGCCGATCATTGGGCGGTCGCTGGAGAGCGAAAACGCGTTACAGGCCAGCGATTTCTCGCCTTCGTTCACCTGCAACTGCGGCCACAGCAGCGGCTGCGGCAGATCTTTCGCGCAGCGCATCACGCCTTTGTCGTAGGCCAGCGCCACGTAGCGCTCGACCATCAGCGGCCAGGCCTCTTTATCCAGCACTCGCGCATCGTTCAGCAGGCCGTAGCGCATCTCGCCACGCCAGCCGGTGCGCAGTGGGATACCGGCAAAGAAGGGCACCAACGCAGATTTAAAGGAATTAGGCAGGACATAAGCGCGATCATAGCGCCGCTCGCGCAGGCTATGGCCGAGCTTGCGCCGTTCGCCAATTTCCAGCGCGCCATGCCCTAAAGGCATGGCGATCGCTTCATTGACTTCCGGCATCCGCGATAACAGCGGACGGCACCACGCGGGTGCCATCACGTCGATTATCGCCTGGGGATAGCGCGCCTTGAGCGTGCGATAGAGACTTTGCGACATCATCATGTCGCCCACCCATGACGGGCCGATCACCAGTATTTTCATGCTGACTTCTTACGCGTCGCGGTTCAACCAGGCCATGTATTCCGTTACGCCTTCGGCGACGGTCTTGAACGGCTTATCGTAGCCAGCAGCGCGCAGGTTGGTCAGATCGGCCTGCGTGAACGCCTGATAGCGGCCTTTCAGTTTGTCCGGGAACGGAATGTATTCAATGCTGCCCTTTTTGTGGAACGCCAGGGTGGCGTCAGCCACGGCCTGGAAGGATTCCGCGCGGCCGGTACCGAGGTTGAAGATGCCGGATTTACCGTTTTCCCAGAACCACAGGTTGACCGCCGCCACGTCGCCGACGTAAACGAAGTCACGTTTGAAGCCATCGCTGCCTTCGAACAGTTTCGGGCTTTCGCCGTTGTTCAATTGGGTGTTCAGGTGGAACGCGACGCTCGCCATGCTGCCTTTGTGGCCTTCACGCGGCCCGTAGACGTTAAAGTAGCGGAAGCCCACGATCGGTGAATTCGCTTCCGGCATGATGCGGCGTACGTACTCGTCGAACAGGAATTTAGAGTAACCGTACACGTTCAGTGGTTTTTCAAATTCGCGGGACTCGATAAAGTCGCTGGTGCGGCCGCCGTAGGTGGCTGCGGAAGAGGCGTACAGGAACGGAATTTCACGCTCCAGGCAGTAGTGCAGCAGCTCTTTGGAGTACTGATAGTTGTTATCCATCACGTACTTACCGTCCCACTCGGTGGTGGAAGAGCAAGCGCCTTCGTGGAATACGGCTTCGATGTCGCCGAATTCTTCACCGGCCATAATCTGGATCAGAAAATCTTCTTTATCCATGTAGTCGGTGATATCCAGGTCCACCAGGTTTACGAACTTGGTGCCGTCTTTCAGGTTGTCCACTACCAGGATGTCGGTAATGCCTTTGTCATTCAGCGCTTTCACGATGTTGCTGCCAATGAAGCCAGCGCCGCCGGTAACGATAATCATAACTGTAACCTTTGATATTGGTGGGCCAGGGCGTATCCCGGGCACGAATGCTTCTAATCATACCATCACATTAGCCCGCCTTCAGCCTTTCACCGTTCGGCTGGATGTGGGACGCGTGATTTATGCTGCAAATAATTCATTCAGACATGCATCATCTCGTATCAGCGTATAGCTTTGGGTAATATGTGCCAAATTTTACCGAATCTGGAGAGTTGCAATGCGTGGTGATTTTTACAAACAGTTAACTCAGGACCTCGATACCGCCCGTGCGGAAGGGTTGTTTAAAGAAGAACGTATTATCACCTCCGCTCAGCAAGCGGATATCACCGTGGGCGACGGCAGCCACGTCATTAACTTCTGCGCCAACAACTATCTTGGCCTGGCCAACCACCCTGAGCTGATCAATGCCGCCAAAGCCGGTATGGACAGCCATGGTTTCGGTATGGCCTCGGTACGTTTCATTTGCGGCACCCAGGACAGCCACAAAGCGCTGGAGCAGAAGCTGGCAAGCTTCCTCGGTATGGAAGACGCCATTCTGTATTCCTCCTGCTTTGATGCCAACGGCGGCCTGTTTGAAACGCTGCTGGGCGCAGAAGACGCCATTATCTCCGACGCCCTGAACCACGCCTCGATCATCGACGGCGTGCGCCTGTGTAAAGCGAAGCGTTTCCGCTATGCCAACAACGATATGGTTGAGCTGGAAGAGCGCCTGAAGGAAGCGCGTGCAGCCGGTGCACGCCACGTGCTGATTGCCACCGACGGCGTGTTCTCGATGGACGGTGTGATTGCCAATCTGAAAGGCGTCTGCGACCTGGCGGACAAATACGATGCGCTGGTGATGGTCGATGATTCCCACGCGGTTGGCTTCGTCGGCGAAAATGGCCGTGGTTCGCATGAATACTGTGATGTGATGGGCCGTGTCGACATCATCACCGGCACGCTGGGCAAAGCGCTTGGCGGCGCGTCCGGCGGCTATACCGCAGCGCGTAAGGAAGTGGTGGAGTGGCTGCGCCAGCGTTCGCGTCCGTATCTGTTCTCCAACTCGCTGGCGCCGGCTATCGTTGCCGCATCGATTAAAGTGCTGGAGATGGTGGAGAATGGCGCTGAGCTGCGCGACCAGCTGTGGGCCAATGCCCGTCTGTTCCGCGAAAAAATGACTGCCGCCGGCTTTACGCTTGCGGGCGCGGACCACGCGATTATCCCGGTGATGCTGGGTGATGCGGTGGTGGCGCAGAACTTCGCGCGTGAGCTGCAAAAAGAAGGAATTTACGTCACCGGATTCTTCTTCCCGGTGGTACCAAAAGGCCAGGCGCGTATCCGCACCCAGATGTCAGCGGCGCATACGACGGCACAAATTGAACGTGCGGTGGAAGCCTTTACCCGCATCGGTAAACAACTGGGCGTGATTGCCTGAGGGTGTCAGATGAAAGCGTTATCTAAACTGAAAGCGGAAGAAGGGATCTGGATGACCGACGTTCCGGAACCGGAACTCGGCCACAATGACCTGCTGATTAAAATTCGCAAAACCGCGATTTGTGGCACCGACGTGCATATCTACAACTGGGATGAATGGTCACAGAAGACGATCCCGGTACCGATGGTTGTGGGTCATGAATACGTGGGCGAAGTGGTCGGTATCGGCCAGGAAGTGCGCGGCTTTAAAATCGGCGACCGCGTCTCCGGTGAAGGCCATATCACCTGTGGTCACTGCCGTAACTGCCGCGCCGGACGTACGCACCTGTGCCGCAACACCATTGGCGTTGGCGTTAACCGTCCGGGCTGTTTTGCGGAATATCTGGTGATCCCGGCGTTTAACGCGTTCAAAATTCCGGACAATATCTCCGACGACCTGGCCTCAATTTTTGACCCGTTCGGCAACGCGGTGCACACCGCGCTCTCTTTCGACCTGGTGGGTGAAGATGTGCTGGTCTCCGGCGCGGGCCCGATTGGCGTGATGGCGGCCGCGGTCGCTAAACACGTTGGCGCGCGTAACGTGGTGATTACTGACGTGAACGAATACCGCCTGGAGCTGGCGCGCAAAATGGGCGTGACCCGCGCGGTCAACGTCGCCAAAGAGAACCTCAACGACGTCATGGCAGAGCTGGGCATGACTGAAGGTTTTGATGTCGGTCTGGAAATGTCCGGCGCGCCGCCGGCGTTCCGCTCCATGCTGGACACCATGAACCACGGTGGGCGCATTGCGATGCTGGGTATTCCGCCGTCCGATATGTCCATCGACTGGACCAAAGTTATCTTTAAGGGTCTGTTTATTAAAGGTATCTACGGTCGTGAAATGTTCGAAACCTGGTACAAGATGGCGGCGCTTATCCAGTCTGGCCTCGATCTGTCGCCGATCATCACCCACCGCTTCGGCATTGATGACTTCCAGAAAGGCTTTGACGCGATGCGTTCGGGTCAGTCCGGTAAAGTTGTGCTGAGCTGGGATTAATCATAAAAGGCCAGGATCGCTCTCCTGGCCTTTTATTTTCGGCTTCATCTCTAGTACGCTAGCGCCAGTTTCACTTCATAGTAAAGAGCGAGTATGACCAGCCAGACAATCGATGTTAGCGTTATTATTCCGGTTTATAACGGTGAAAAGAGTATCCAGCAGATCGTTGAAGACGTTCTGGCTGAACAAAGGGTATCGCTGGAGCTTATCGTTATTGACGATGGTTCAACGGATAATACGCTGAATATTCTTTCGTCGATTTCTGACAGCCGTCTGAAAATCATTTCTCAACCTAACAGCGGCGTCTACGTTGCGCGAAACGCAGGGCTGGCAGCCCACCGGGGCAAATGGCTGATTTTACTTGATGCCGATGATGATATTCATCCGGATATGATTTATTCACGGCTGCAACTGGCCGAGAAAAATAATTGCGATGTGCTAATTTCCAACGGTATGTTCACTTCGGCACGTGGCCATCAGCATGGGCACGCTGTTCACTCCCGACAGATTTATAACCAAACGCAGAGTGGTTTTGCATGGATTAACCATGCGGTGAAAGTGCGGGAATGGCCGCATTATATCTGGCTGCAAATTATCCGTTCAGAGTACATCAAAAAAAATAACATCGATTTTCATATTGGCAGCAGCCATAAAGATATTCTGTGGACGACGGAACTGGCGCTGGCCAATGGTGTGTTTTATCTCTCAGAGACGCCGGATTACTACTACGTCAAGAATACTGAGTCGATCACTAATCACACTCGCTACTACGATCCACGAGCCTATAGCTACATTGATATTATCAGCAAACTGATCGCCTACGCGAAACGTCCGGAATATGCAGCCGTTCGCCGTTCGCTGCTGATTCACGCGTTAAAAGAAAGCGGGCATTTTCTGGGGCTCTATCGCCGTAAGATAAAAGACAAAACGGCCGTACGACAAAAATTCAACGAGCAGATCGCACTCTCCGACCTGGCGAAAGGGCTTACCGACATACACAGCGTATGGTTCCTCATTCGCCTGTGGTCAAAGATGCGCGGTTAATTAAGCCCCACTGCTGCTCCACCCCTGCCATTGCAGCTGCATATACTGCACCAGCGTGCTGTGGGTGATGCTTTCGCTCAATACGTTGAAGAAGCGGCTGGCGTAGACCGGCTCCAGCGGTTTCTTCGGCTTGCAAAGCTTCACGCCATGGAACGGGTTGCGTGGCTGTGACGGTTGAACGGACGGCGACAAACCGCGATTCGGCGTCGAGGTGTCAACCTGCGGTTCGTTGAGCAGGCTGCTCGGGCGCACCAGGGTGATATCTGACGGCAGGTTATAGACCATTTGCTGCAATACGCGCACGGTCGTTGGATGCGGGTGACCAATAGCGATCGCCGAACCGTTGCGGCGCGCGAGGTCGACTGCCCGGTTAAACTGGCGACGAATATCCGCTTCGTTCTGGGTGTCGTCGAGGAACACTCTGCGCTTAATCACCTTCACCCCGGTACCGTTAGCGGCGCGCATGGCCTGGCTATTGCCGATGGTCATGCTGTCGAGGAAGTAAAGATTGTAGCGGCTGAGTGCCTGCATCACTTTTTGCATACCAAACAGGCTGGAGGTCATCGCGCTGCCCATATGGTTGTTCAGGCCTACGGCATACGGCACTTTATCAACCGCTTCGCGAATAATCCGTTCGATCTCATCGCTGCTCATGTCCGGGCGCAGGGTGTCTTTTTCCAGCGGCTGCTTACTGAGCGGCGCCATCGGCAGGTGAATCAACACTTCATGCCCGGCGTTATGGGCTTTAGTGGCCATTTCACGCGCATGAGGGGCGTTAGGGAGTACCGCAACGGAAATGGTGGACGGCATCGCCAGCACCTGATTTTCCTGCTGCGGACGATAACCAAAGTCATCGATAACGATAGAGAGCTTACCGGCATAGCTCGGCGCGGCGAATGCCAGCGCACTAAGAAGTACGACTCGACGAAATTGAAGCAAAACTTATCTTCCCAACCACGGCAGTGGATTGACCGCCTGACCCTGGCGGCGAATTTCGAAATAGAGCGACGGTCGACCCTGTCCGCCGCTGTTGCCCACCAGGGCGATCGGCTGCCCGGCGCGGACCTGTGTGCCGACGCTGACCAGCGCGCTCTGGTTATACCCGTAGAGGCTCATATCGCCTTTACCGTGCTCGACCACCACAACAAGGCCATAGCCCTGTAGCCAGTCGGCAAGGATGACGCGCCCATCGGCAATGGCTTTGACTTCGGTGCCTTCCGATGCGCTGATGACCATCCCCTTCCAACGTAGCTCACCTTGTAGCTGTTCGCCATAGCGATGCAGCGTCGTGCCGCGAACCGGCCAGTAAGCCTGACCGCGAGGGGCGCCCAGACCGCCGGTTCGTGCCATAAGTGAGCGTTCACTTTCGGAAGGTTTGTAGGTAGTGCCTTTGCGGGTGGCCTCTTGCTGACGGTTACGTACCGCCTCGGCCTCTTTGGCTTCGCGCTCGGCGCGGGCTTTTGCTGCCGCTTCGGCACGCGCAATGCTATTGCGCAGGCGGGATTCGTTCGCCCGTAGCTCGCCAAGCTGTTGCTGGCCCTGCTGAATGGAGGATTCCAGCCCGGAAATCGTTTTCTGGCGCTCGTTACGCGCCGCTTCCAGTTTGGCCTGCTGGGCCTTCTGCTCGTACAGCAGCGTTTGCTGTTCGCTCTGTTTCTCTTCCAGCTCGGTTTTTTGCGCCGCCACGTCTTCGCGGGTTTGTTTGAGCTCGGCGATGGTTTCCTGCCGCGCCTGGTTCAGGTAGCCGAAATAGGCCTGTAGACGCTGCCCACGCTGGCTCTCTTCACCGCTGAGAATCAGCTGAATACCGGTATGTTCGCCCTGACGGAACGCGGCATCAAGCTGTGCGGCGAGGTTGCGCTCCTGCATCGCGCGCTGTTTTTCCAGCTTCGCAATGTTGGCGTTCATCTCGGCGATTTGCGCATTGAGCTGCGCCAGCGAGTTTTGCGTTTCACGTAGCTGACGCGCGGCGGCGGCGATGGCCTGTTCCTGCGCTTTAAGCTGGGCGAGAAGGGTGGCGCGTTGTTGCTGTTGTTGGCGTACCGCGCGCTCTTTGGCGGCGATATCGGCCTGAATAGACTGGAGCTGTGAGCGGTCGTCCGCGTGGGCGGGCGTGGCGCACAGCAATACGCCAGCGCTGAGCACGCTGGCGTAAAACGTAGACCGAAGCGTCGCTTCGGCCCATTTAATGGAATAGATCGCCTTTCCCCTCATGGGGAAGGATTATTCCACGATGAACAGCGGCTTACCAGTCATCTGTTGCGGGATTTCCATCCCCATCAGCGCCAGCATGGTCGGCGCGATGTCGGAGAGCTTGCCGCCTTCCACCGCTTTGACGGTTTTGTCGCCAACATAAATCAGCGGAACCGGCAGGCTGGTGTGGGCAGTGTGCGCCTGGCCGGTAGCCGGATCACGCATCTGCTCGGCGTTGCCGTGGTCAGCGGTGACCAGCAGTTGGCCGCCCACTTTCTCGACCGCATGAGTGACTTCATCCAGGCAGTGATCCAGCGCTTCAACGGCCTTCACTGCGGCTTCCATGACGCCGGTATGGCCAACCATATCGCCGTTCGGGTAGTTACAGATGATGGTGTCGTACTTGCCGCTTTCGATGGCCGCAACCAGCTTCTCGGTCAGCTCGGCAGAGCTCATTTCCGGCTGCAGGTCGTAGGTGGCCACTTTCGGGGAGTTGATCAGGATGCGATCTTCCCCTTTGAACGGCTCTTCAACGCCGCCGTTGAAGAAGAAAGTCACGTGCGCGTATTTCTCGGTTTCGGAGATGCGCAGCTGGGTTTTGTCATGCTTCGCCATCCACTCGCCAAAGGTATTTTCCAGAGACGCTGGTGGGTAGGCGCACGGTGCTTTGATGTCTGCCGCATATTCAGTCAGCATGATGAAATCACCCAGCTTCACTTCTTTGTGGCGCTTGAAGCCGTCGAAGTCAGCGTTAACGAAAGCGCGGGTGATTTCACGCGCGCGGTCAGCACGGAAGTTCATGAAGACCAGCGCATCGCCATCTTCCATTGCGGCATCGGCCTGGCCGGCTGCACGGATGACGGTTGCTTTCACGAATTCGTCGTTTTCGTCGCGAGCGTAAGCGGCTTCCAGCGCGGCAACCGCGGTGTCAGCCTGGAATTCGCCCTTGGCTTCAACCAGCAGGTTGTAAGCTTGTTCAACGCGATCCCAACGGTTGTCACGGTCCATCGCGTAGTAACGACCGATGATGGAGGCGACGCGGCCTTTGCCCAGTGCGGCAAATTTCTCTTCAAACTTCTGCAGGGAGCCGTTAGCGCTGCGTGGCGGGGTATCACGACCGTCGAGGAAGGCGTGCAGGTAGATTTTTTCTGCGCCACGTTCAGCGGCCAGCTCTACCATCGCCATAATGTGGTCTTCATGGCTGTGTACGCCACCGGCGGACAGCAGGCCCATGATGTGTACCGCTTTACCGGCGGCAACCGCTTTGTCTACCGCGCCGCACAGCACCGGGTTAGCGAAGAACTGGCGATCTTTGATTTCAACGTCAAGACGGGTCAGATCCTGATACACGATACGGCCTGCGCCCAGGTTCACGTGACCGACTTCAGAGTTACCCATCTGACCGTCTGGCAGACCCACTTCCAGGCCGGAAGCGTGGATCAGGGTATGCGGACGTTTGGCCCACAGCGCGTCCATTACTGGCGTTTTTGCGCTGTAAATAGCGTTATCCTGATGCTCTTCGCGGTAGCCGTAGCCATCCAGAATCACCAGTACCATAGGTTTTTTAGAAACCGACATTGCGACAACCTCATGCTCTAAAGACAGAAAATTTGCGTAATTTTACTACAGCTGAATCGATAAAATAACAATGAGAGATCAAAGAAAGCGGGGAGATGCACGAGGAAAAACGCACATTTTCCTCCTTTTTTCCGTAGCACTCCGCAGAAAACGCATTACATCGCGCGCGCTGGCTGTATTTGCGCCACGCCGCAGGTATACTCCTTCCCTGGTTTTTAAACATTACACGTCGGGAGCTGTTACCCCCCATGCAAGAAATTATGCAATTTGTAGGTCGTCACCCTGTCCTGAGCATCGCGTGGATCGCGCTGCTGGCGGCCGTGCTGTTCACCACTTTTAAAGGGCTGATGTCTAAAGTTAAGGTCATCAACCGCGGCGAAGCGACGCGCCTGATCAACAAAGAAGACGCGATTGTCGTTGACCTGCGCCAGCGTGATGATTTCCGTAAAGGCCACATTGCCGGTTCCCTGAACCTGCTGCCGAACGAAATCAAAGCCAACAACGTCGGCGAGCTGGAAAAACACAAAGACAAACCGGTGATCGTGACCGACGGCACGGGTATGCAGGCAACTGAGTCCGCTACCGCACTGCTGAAAGCCGGTTTTGAAAAAGTATTCGTACTGAAAGAAGGTATTGCTGGCTGGAGCGGTGAAAACCTGCCTCTGGTTCGCGGCAAATAATTCCCTGCTCGTTCATCGGGTGAAGTCAGGAGAGCTGTCATGGCGAAGATTGAAATCTATACCAAAGCAACATGCCCTTATTGCCACCGTGCAAAAGCGCTGCTGTCTGAAAAAGGCGTCACCTTTGAGGAACTGCCTATCGACGGTAACGCTGAAAAGCGCGAAGAGATGATTCAGCGCAGCGGCCGCACGACGGTTCCGCAGATTTTTATTGATGCACAGCACATTGGCGGCTGCGACGACTTGTATGCGCTTGATGCGCGTGGTGGACTTGATCCCCTGCTGCGCTAATGCTTCGCGTTCGCGCCTGCAGAAGCAGGCGTGAGGCGTACCGCTTTTTTTAAGGACAACACGAAAGGGTTTTTTACACATGTCAGAACAAAACAACGCAGAAATGGCTTTCCAGATTCAGCGCATCTACACCAAAGACGTTTCCTTTGAAGCGCCGAATGCACCGCATGTTTTCCAGAAAGATTGGCAACCAGAGGTTAAACTTGATCTGGATACCGCTTCCAACCAGCTGGCTGAAGGCGTGTATGAAGTGGTGCTGCGTGTCACCGTAACGGCGACGCTGGGCGAAGAAACCGCATTCCTGTGTGAAACTCAGCAGGCGGGTATCTTCTCCATCGAAGGTATCGAAGGGACACAAATGGCTCATTGCCTGGGTGCATACTGCCCGAACATCCTGTTCCCGTATGCGCGTGAATGCATCACCAGCCTGGTTTCCCGTGGGACTTTCCCACAGCTGAACCTTGCGCCGGTTAACTTTGATGCGCTGTTCATGAACTATCTGCAGCAGCAGGCTGGCGAAGGTGCAGAACAACATCAGGATGCCTGATGAACGCACTTAATGCTTCAATGACTGTGATCGGTGCCGGCTCTTACGGCACCGCTCTTGCCATCACCGTGGCAAGAAACGGCCACCAGGTCGTACTCTGGGGCCACGATCCCAAACATGTCGCGACGCTACAGCACGATCGCTGCAACGCGGCATTTCTTCCCGACGTTCCGTTTCCCGAGACGCTCCACCTGGAAAGCGACTTAGCGACCGCGCTGGCCGCCAGCCGCGATATTCTGGTGGTGGTGCCAAGCCACGTATTCGGCGACGTACTGCGTCAGATGAAACCGCTGCTGCGTCCTGATGCGCGCCTTTTATGGGCGACGAAAGGCCTGGAAGCGGAAACCGGTCGTCTGTTGCAGGATGTGGCGCGTGAAGCGCTGGGTGACGAGATCCCGCTGGCGGTGATTTCTGGCCCAACCTTTGCCAAAGAGCTGGCGGCGGGTTTGCCGACGGCGATTTCGCTGGCGGCGACGGACCCGGTCTTTGCCGACGATTTGCAGCAGTTGTTGCACTGCGGCAAAAGCTTCCGCGTCTACAGCAACCCGGACTTCATCGGCGTCCAGCTGGGCGGTGCGGTGAAAAACGTGATTGCGATTGGCGCGGGCATCTCCGACGGCATTGGCTTTGGCGCCAACGCGCGTACGGCGCTGATCACCCGTGGCCTGACCGAAATGTCGCGTCTGGGCGTGGCGCTGGGCGCAGACCCGGTAACCTTTATGGGCATGGCGGGGCTCGGCGATTTAGTGCTGACCTGTACCGACAACCAGTCGCGAAACCGTCGTTTCGGCATGGCGCTGGGCAAAGGGGCGCAGGTTCAGGAAGCACAGGACAGTATTGGCCAGGTGGTCGAAGGTTACCGTAATACCAAAGAAGTCCGCGAGTTGGCGCACCGTGTAGGTGTCGAAATGCCAATAACCGAGGAAATTTATCAGGTATTATATTGCGGAAAAAACGCGCGCGAGGCAGCATTGACTTTATTAGGTCGTGCACGCAAGGATGAGCATAGCGGCAATTAATCGCAGGAAACCTTTGTCATCCCGACGATCCGGCAAGCGCAGACTTGCCGATCGTTCCAATATGTCTGGAGTAAGCAATGTCGTGTGAAGAACTGGAAATTGTCTGGAACAATATTAAAGCGGAAGCCAGGGCTCTGGCGGACTGTGAGCCTATGCTCGCCAGTTTTTATCATGCGACCTTACTCAAACACGAAAACCTCGGCAGTGCCTTAAGCTACATGCTTGCCAACAAGCTGGCCTCTCCGATTATGCCTGCTATCGCGATTCGCGAAGTGGTAGAAGAGGCCTACGCCGCCGACCCGGAGATGATCGCCTCCGCCGCCTGCGATATTCAGGCCGTGCGCACGCGTGACCCGGCGGTCGACAAATATTCTACCCCGCTGCTGTATCTGAAGGGTTTCCACGCTCTGCAGGCTTATCGCATTGGTCACTGGCTGTGGGGCCAGGGGCGTCGCGCATTGGCGATTTTCCTGCAAAATCAGGTCTCCGTATCTTTCCAGGTGGATATTCACCCGGCGGCCAAAATTGGCCGCGGCATCATGCTCGACCACGCGACCGGCATAGTGGTTGGGGAAACGGCGGTGATTGAAAACGACGTCTCGATCCTCCAGTCCGTCACCCTTGGCGGTACCGGTAAAACCAGCGGCGACCGTCACCCGAAAATCCGCGAAGGCGTGATGATTGGTGCCGGGGCGAAGATCCTCGGCAATATTGAAGTGGGTCGCGGCGCGAAGATTGGCGCTGGCTCGGTGGTTCTCCAGCCGGTTCCACCACACACCACCGCCGCAGGCGTCCCGGCGCGTATCGTCGGCAAGCCGGAGTCGGATAAACCGGCGATGGATATGGACCAGCACTTCAACGGCATTAATCACGGGTTTGAGTACGGCGACGGGATTTAAGGCCTTGCCCGGTGGCGCAGCGCTTACCGGGCCTACCAAACCGTAGCCGTCATCCGGCCAATATCAGCTACGCAATACGGCGCCCGGATACCCCAGCTGGCGCCATGCCTCATACACCACCACCGACACCGCGTTTGACAGGTTCATGCTGCGGCTGTCCGGCATCATTGGAATCCGAATTTTTTGCTCAGGCGGCAGCGCGTCCAGAATGGTCGCGGGCAGCCCACGGGTTTCCGGGCCAAACATCAGATAGTCGCCGTCCTGATAGCTCACCGCGCTGTGGGCGGGCGTACCTTTGGTGGTCAGGGCAAACAGGCGCTGCGGGTTTTCGCTCTCAACAAAGGCGGCGTAATTGGCATGGCGCGTGACGGCGGTGAACTCGTGGTAGTCCAGCCCGGCGCGGCGCAGGCGTTTATCGTCCCAGGCAAAGCCCATCGGTTCGATGATATGCAGACGGAAGCCGGTGTTGGCGCACAGACGGATGATGTTCCCGGTATTGGGCGGGATTTCAGGTTCGAATAAAACGATGTTAAGCATACTGCCCCCTTGGATTGCGGGGCAGGATAGCAGAATTTGCGGAAACCCTCACCCCGGCCCTCTCCCTGAAAGGGAGAGGGAGCAGAGCGGATCTGCGGGTGAGCAAACGAAACTGAACAGTCCCCTCGCCCCTCTGGGGAGAAGGCCAGGGTGAGGGGAACAAACGGCACAAAACTACGCCGCATTTCCCTGCTTAATGGCATTAAACACCTGCGCCACTTCTGCACTTTGCACCAGCGAATCGCGGCTAATCTCTTTAATCGATTTCGCCCCGGTCAGCGTCATCGCTACTTTCATCTCTTTCTCAACCAGATTCAGCAGGTTAGCCACACCCGCCTGCCCGTGTGTTGCCAGCGCGTAGAGGTACGCGCGACCCAACAGCACGCTGTCCGCGCCCAGTGCAATCATGCGCACCACGTCGAGACCGTTACGGATGCCGCTATCAGCCAGAATCGTGATATCCCCTTTTACCGCATCGGCAATCGCCGGCAGCGCGCGGGCGGAGGAGAGTACACCGTCGAGTTGGCGGCCGCCGTGGTTAGAAACCACGATACCATCCGCGCCGAAGCGCACCGCGTCGCGGGCATCTTCCGGGTCGAGGATCCCTTTGATCACCATCGGGCCGTCCCAGAATTCGCGGATCCACTCGAGGTCTTTCCACGAGATAGACGGATCGAAGTTATTCGCCAGCCAGCCGATGTAATCTTCCAGCCCGGTGGGTTTGCCGAGATAGGTCGAGATATTGCCCAGGTCGTGCGGACGCCCGTTGAGGCCAACGTCCCAGGACCATTGCGGATGAGTCACCGCCTGCCAGTAGCGGCGCAGGGCGGCGTTGGGGCCGCTCATGCCGGAGTGGGCATCGCGGTAGCGCGCGCCTGGGGTTGGCATATCGACGGTAAAGACCAGCGTTGAACAGCCTGCCGCTTTGGCGCGCTCCAGCGCGTTGCGCATAAAGCCGCGATCGCGCAGCACGTACAGCTGGAACCACATCGGGCGCTTGATGGTCGGGGCGACCTCTTCAATCGGGCAGACCGAGACGGTGGAGAGGGTAAACGGGATGCCTTTGGCATCTGCGGCGGCGGCGGCCTGCACTTCGCCGCGACGGGCGTACATGCCGCATAGACCAACCGGCGCCAGCGCGACCGGCATAGAAAGCTGCTCTTTAAACAGCGTGGTTTCCAGGCTCAGGTCGGACATATTTTTCAGCACACGCTGGCGCAGCGCGACGTCGGAGAGATCTTCCACATTGCGGCGCAGGGTGTGTTCCGCATACGCGCCACCGTCAATATAGTGGAACAGGAACGGCGGCAGAATGCGCTGGGCGGCAGCGCGATAGTCACTCGCAGCGGAAATAATCATGCTTTTTTCTCCCTGGAAATATCAGTGTGGTCGTCGGGCAGTCGGGTGATCCGCGCCTGGCGAGCCAGGTCTTCATCAAAACGTTTAATGGTGGTGTGGACGAAACCGAGGTGCGCCATCATCGCCTGACGCGCGCCTTCGGCATCACCGGCGGTAATGGCATTGAGAATGGCCAGATGCTGCTCGGTCAGCTTCGCAAACACCGGCGGCACCAGATACATACGTTCGCGGCTTTGGATCACCGACGATTGCAACAGGTCAAAAAAACCGCGCATGGTTTGCAGCAACACCACGTTGTGGGATGCCTCGGCAATGGCGAGATGGAAGCGAACGTCGGCCTGAGAGGCGAGGTCCGGGTCGTCGCTCTGGGTGGCTTCAAAGCAAAGGCGGATTTTTTCTTTATCGGCATCGGTCGCGCGCATCGCGGCATACCAGGCGGTGCTGGCTTCAATGGCGTGGCGCGCTTCGAGGATATCAAAGCTGTAGTCCGGATCGTCGGCCAGCAGCGTTTTCAGCGGCTGCACAATATTTTGCTCAGACCAGCCTTCATGCTGCCAGCGCACGAAGGTGCCGCCGCCGCGACGGCTGAGCAGCAATCCTTCGCTCACCAGCTTCGCCAGCGCTTCGCGCAGCGAGTTGCGCGAGACGCCAAGCTGGACTGCCAGCTTTCTTTCGGCGGGCAAACGCATGCCCGCCTCCAGCTGTTGTTCTTCAATCAGTGCCCGCACGCGGCAGGCGACATCGTCTGACAGACGTTTGGGCAGTGTTATCACGGAATCATCCAGGTTAAGACGTAAGCCTGCAGCGTGGTGATTACGCCCACCATGCAGGTGAAAATCAGGCTGTGTTTCACGGTAAAGCGGAACAGGTCGGACTCTTTACCTACCAGGCCAACCGCCGCGCAGGCAATGGCGATGGACTGCGGCGAAATCATCTTGCCGGTGACGCCGCCGGTGGTGTTAGCCGCAACCAGCAGGACGTCCGACACGCCAATCTGCTGTGCAGCGGTAGCCTGAAGCGCGGCGAACAGCGCGTTGGAAGAGGTGTCCGAACCGGTCAGGAATACGCCAAGCCAACCAAGGAACGGCGAGAAGAAGGTAAAGGCGTGGCCGGTATGCGCCAGCGCCAGTGCCAGCGTTGATGACAGACCTGAATAGTTCGAGATAAAGGCGAACGCCAGCACCATGCCGATAGAGTAAATCGGTAACGCCAGTTCTTTCAGCGTGGAGCCGAAGGTATTGATGGCATCTTTCGGTTTCATGCGCAGCCAGACGATAGAGAGCAGGGCGGCAAACAGAATCGCGGTGCCGGTTGCCGACAACCAGTCGAACTTATAGACCGCCGCGTAGGCCGTGGCCTGACTCACTACCGGCGGCATACGGGCAACCAGCTTGTCGAGATACGGAACCGAAACGTTAATCACCAGATCGTACAGCGCGCCGCCTGGAGCGAACAGCGCCTTAAACGGCGGGATACTCCACAGCGTCACAGTGGCGGTCAGGAACAGGAACGGCGACCACGCGCGAACGATCTGCCCGGCGGTGTAGCCGGTGCGCGCCAGGTTCATATCGACCTGGGAGGCGCCCATATCGGCAAAGCGGAAAATACGTACCGGCTGCCAGCGCTTGAGGAACAGCGTCAGACACACCAGAGAAACCAGCGAAGAGATGATGTCCGGCAGTTCCGGCCCCAGGAAGTTAGAGCTGAGGTACTGGGCGATAGCAAACGAACCACCTGCTACCATCACCGCGGGCCAGGTCTCCTTGATACCGCGCCAGCCGTCCATAATCGCCATGATCCAGAACAGCACGATGATGGTCAGGAAGGGCAGCTGACGGCCTACCATCTGGCCGATTTCAAAGCTGTCCAGCCCGGTCACCTGTCCGGCGACCAGAATCGGAATCCCCATCGCGCCAAACGCCACCGGTGCGGTATTGACGATCAGACACAGACCCGCTGCATACAGAGGGTTAAAGCCCAGACCAACCAGCAGCGCGGCGGTAATCGCCACCGGCGCGCCGAAACCCGCCGCCCCTTCGAGGAAGGCGCCGAAGGAGAAGCCGACGATCAGCATCTGCAAACGTTGGTCCGGCGTAATGGAAAGAATCGACGAACGAATAATGTCGAATTGCCCGGTCTTCACCGAAATTTTGTAGACAAAAACGGCGGCGATAATAATCCAGGCGATGGGCCACAGACCGTAGAAGAAGCCGTACACCACCGACGCCAGCGCGCGGTCGACCGGCATTTTGTAGAACAGCAACGCGACGGCAAGGGCGATGAATACCGTCCAACTGGCTGCGACGTAGCCCTTCAACTTGAGCTTAATCAGCGCGAAGAAGAAGAACAGGATAGGGAGTGAGGCAATCAGGCTTGAAAGCCAGATATTCCCGGCCGGATCGTAGTTTTGTTGCCAGAGGCTCATGCAGGTCTCCAGGGGGCCACACGTACCGGTCGGCGGTGAGTCTGTGCTCATCTCTGCGTCACAGTTTGTGTAAAATTGGCCCTGCCAATAGGGTGGTGTAGGGATAATGACAATGAATGGTTAATCAAATGTTGCTATGTAGCAATGTGTTTGTGACGCTAAATAGTGGAATTGTGAATTACCAGAGATTTGGTTGTGAAATTGGTTGGGCCAATTTGGGAGGGAGAGAATAAAAAACCTTCCCCCGGGCGGGAGAAGGTTCAAGGAGGAATCAGAACTCGCTCTTCGCGAACCCGGTCATCACCTGCAGGCCCATTTCACGGCCAAGCGCTGTCATCGGGTGAACCACCACCAGGCCACGGACGCTTTTCTTCAGCTTGCCCATGTCGGCCTGTTCTTTTTTGGTGATTGGACGGCTGAAGCCCATTTTGGCCAGTTTCTGGGCCTCTTTGCTCAGCTTCTGCGTATGCACTTCACGCAGGCGAGCAATTTCGGTTTCGAGCTTGGTTTTTTCTTCTTCCAGCTCGGCATATTTTTCTGCGCTCTCAACCAGAGACAGACCTGCCTGCTGGTGGCGGATGGCGTCGAGCAGATCGCTCAGACGTTTGATTTCATTTTTCTCGATTTCTTTCATCTTGCTGATATCTGATAACAAAATAGACGTAATAGCGCTTAGTATGCGCGTTGCTGCTCATTTCTGGTAGTTAATTATACAAAATAAGGTAGTTTCTTCGGGCGATTATAAGCAGATAATTAATGTAACTTTATGAATAGTATTGTTATTTCATAAAATAGTTAAGTTGATCGCTTTTTTGGAAATGAGTGGCAAAGAACCGCACATTTTCCTCAACCCTTCGCGCCAGGATTATCCATGCTTAGGGAAAGGTCTTAAAGAGGGAGTGCGACGATGAGCAAAATGGGAGAGAACGTACCGCAAATCATTGATAAGGCGGTAGACTTTATGGCCTCCAGCCAGGCGTTTATGGAGTATCTGCAAAAACGACCCTATTCAGACCGGGTTCCCGCCGATATTCCCGAGGACAAAGCCGAGATGTTCCTGGTGCGATTAGCCCATTATCGTAACCTTTATCGCCCTGTGGAAACGCCAAAAAAGTAGCATAAAAATCGGCGTACTGACGCCGATTTAACGACTTCTCCTGCTGGTGACACATTGTGTACAACCAGCGTTTTTTGCTGTCCGTCTCTTCTGGTAAAAATTCCCCGCCGCGGAATGGCGAAAACGGTCATTGCGCATTATTTTCATATTATCAGCCATCAGCATCTCGGCTGCCTGCAATTTAAAAAAACCAAATAAGCGTGAATCTGGGGCAGATATGTTTCTAAACTATTTTGCGTTGGGCGTGCTGATCTTCGTTTTCCTGGTCCTGTTTTACGGGATCATCATGATTCATGATATTCCTTATACCATTGCGAAAAAGCGTAATCATCCCCACGCCGATGCTATTCATACTGCCGGCTGGGTCAGTCTGTTTACGCTGCATGTTATCTGGCCGTTTTTATGGATCTGGGCCACCCTCTACCAGCCTGAACGCGGCTGGGGCATGCAGTCACATATAAAACCTTCAGAACCCGTACCAGCAGCGGATGACGCACTTGCACAGCTTTCCCGCCGCGTGGCTGAGCTGGAGCAAAAGTTGGCGGAAATATCCCCCTCAACCGACGCGACAAAGCCGGAGCAATAATTATGGATCTGCTGATCGTATTAACTTATGTGGCGCTTGCGTGGGCGGTATTTAAAATATTCCGTATTCCTGTTAACCAATGGACGTTAGCCACCGCCGCGCTGGGCGGTATATTTTTGGTTAGCGGGCTTATTTTATTAATGAACTATAACCACCCGTATACCTATACCGCGCAAAAAGCGGTGATCTCTATTCCGATTACGCCACAGGTCACCGGCATAGTCAGTGAGGTGACGGATAAAAATAACCAGCTGATTAAAAAAGGTGAGGTGCTGTTTAAGATTGACCCGACGCGTTATCAGGCGCGAGTCGACCGATTACAGGCCGACCTGGTGACTGCCACACATAGCGTCCAGACGCTGAAAGCTCAGCTGTCCGAAGCGCAGGCGAACACCACCCGCGTTTCCGCCGAGCGCGATCGCTTGTACAAAGATTATCAGCGCTATCTGAAAGGCAGCCAGGCGCGGGTAAACCCGTTCTCAGAGAGCGATATCGATAACGCCAGACAGAACTACCTCGCGCAGGACGCGATGGTCAAAGGGTCGATTGCCGAACAGTCGCAGATTCAAAGTCAGTTAGACAGCATGGTTAACGGCGAACAGTCGCAAATTGTCAGCCTGCGCGCACAGCTGTCGGAAGCCAAATATAACCTCGATCAGACCATCGTCCGCGCGCCAAGCGACGGATACGCCACGCAGGTGCTCATTCGCCCTGGCACGTACGCTGCCGCGCTGCCGCTGCGTCCGGTCATGGTGTTTATCCCGGAACAGAAACGGCAGATTGTTGCTCAATTCCGCCAGAACTCGCTGCTGCGCCTGGAGGCGGGCGATGATGCGGAAGTGGTGTTTAATGCGCTGCCGGGGCAGGTGTTCCATGGCAAGCTGGCGAGCATTTTACCTGTAGTGCCCGGCGGCTCATATCAGGCGCAGGGCGCGCTACAGTCGCTGAGTGTAGTACCGGGAACCGACGGCGTGATGGCGTTGATTGACCTCGATCCGAACGCCGATGTGGATTCCCTGCCCGACGGTATTTATGCCCAGGTGGCGGTCTATTCCGACCATTTCGCTCACGTGTCGGTGATGCGTAAAGTGCTGCTGCGGATGACCAGCTGGATGCATTATCTCTATCTGGATCACTAGGATGACAAAATCCAGAAGGCGAATGCCGCTGCCTGAGCCATACTGATAGTTTTGTTGGCGTAAAGGAGATGAGAATGAAACTGGTCGGCAGCTACACAAGCCCGTTTGTACGCAAAATATCGATCCTCTTACTGGAAAAGGGGATCGCCTTCGACTTTATCAACGAGCAGCCTTATAGCGCCGACACCGGCGTAGCGCAGTACACGCCGCTGGGGAAAGTACCGGCGCTGGTCACCGATGATGGCGAATGCTGGTACGACTCGCCGATTATCGCGCAGTACATTGAACTGCTGGGCGTTGCGCCGCAGATGGTGCCGTCCGACCCGCAGCAGGCGTTGAGAATCCGTCAGCTGGAAGCGCTGGCCGACGGCATTATGGACGCCGGGCTGGCTTCGGTGCGTGAACAGGCGCGTCCGGCGGCCCAGCAGTCGGAAGAGGAAGTGCTGCGTCAGCGTGAAAAAATCAGCCGCAGCCTCGACGCGCTGGAAGGCTACCTCAACGACGGTACGCTGAAGACTGATGAACTCAACCTGGCGACTATCGCCATCGCCTGCGCTATCGGCTACCTGAACTTCCGCCGCATTGCGCCGGGCTGGTGCGTTGAGCGTCCGCAACTGGTGAAACTGGCCGAAACGTTGTTCCTGCGCGAAAGTTTTGCCCGTACCGAACCGCCAAAGGCTTGATTGAACGCTATAACGCTGGGGCGCAGTCCATTGTACAATCCCTCCTTATGACTCCCTCTCCCGTCGGGAGGGGTAACATTTAACCGTCAGGCCTATTCATGACTACCGATACCCGTTCGCTCTACAGCCAGCTACCCGCAACCGACCGCCTGCTTCGCGATCCTGCTTTTGCCCGTTTACTTGATGCCCATGGCCACTCGCAGGTGGTGGAACAGCTCCGCCAGATGCAGGATGAGGCGCGGCTGAATATTCGTGATCGGCAGGCGCTACCTGCCTGGAGTGAAGACTGGGCACAAGAGACGGCGCGACGCCTGAGCTATGATGCGCAGAGCGCGCTGCGCCCGGTGATTAACCTGACGGGTACCGTGCTGCATACCAACCTCGGACGCGCGCAGCAGGCGCAGTCGGCGATTGATGCGGTGAGCCAGGCGATGCGCGACCCGGTGACGCTGGAATACGATCTGGATGGTGCCGGGCGAGGTCATCGTGACCGGGCGCTGGCCGACCTGCTGTGTCGCTTAACCGGCGCGGAAGACGCCTGTATCGTGAATAACAATGCTGCGGCGGTGCTGCTGATGCTGGCGGCGACGGCGGCGGGCAAAGAAGTGGTGGTATCGCGGGGCGAGCTGGTGGAGATTGGCGGCGCCTTCCGCATTCCCGACGTGATGCGACAGGCGGGCTGCGTGCTGTATGAAGTCGGCACCACCAACCGTACGCATGCCAAAGACTATCGTCAGGCAGTGAACGATAACACCGCGCTGCTGATGAAGGTGCACACCAGCAATTACAGTATTGAAGGGTTTACTAAATCGGTAGAGGAAGCCGAGCTGGCGGAAATTGGCCGCGAGCTGGGTGTACCGGTGGTGGCTGATCTCGGCAGCGGTTCGTTGGTGGATCTCAGCCGCTACGGCCTGCCGAAAGAGCCGATGCCGCAGGAGATGATCGCCGCGGGCGTTAGCCTGGTGAGCTTCTCCGGCGATAAGCTGCTGGGCGGCCCGCAGGCCGGGATCATTGTCGGTACGAAAGCGCTAATCGCTCAGCTGCAGCAGCATCCGCTGAAGCGCGCACTGCGCGCCGATAAAATGACGCTGGCGGCGCTGGAAGCAACGCTGCGCCTGTATCTGCACCCGGAAAAACTGGCGGCAGAGCTGCCCACGCTGCGCCTGCTGAGCCGCAGCGCGCAAGACATTAACCAGCAGGCTCTGCGTCTGCGCGAACCGCTGGCCGCGCGCTACGGCGACAAGTTTGCTGTTCAGGTCATGCCATGCGCATCGCAAATCGGCAGCGGATCGCTGCCTTCGGAAAGCCTGCCCAGCGCGGCCATTGCGCTCACGCCGCTCGATGGTCGCGGCAGCCGACTTGATGCGCTGGCTAACCGCTGGCGCAGCCTGCCCATACCGGTCATTGGCCGAATTTATGATGGGCGTTTGTGGCTCGATCTGCGCTGCCTTGAAGATGAATCCCGTTTCCTGGAGATGTTGCTGAAATGATTATTGCCACCGCCGGTCACGTTGACCACGGCAAAACCACGCTGCTACAGGCGATTACCGGCATCAATGCCGACCGCTTGCCGGAAGAGAAATCCCGCGGCATGACTATCGATCTTGGCTACGCCTACTGGCCGCAGCCGGATGGCCGCGTACTGGGCTTTATCGATGTGCCGGGGCATGAAAAATTCCTCTCCAATATGCTGGCGGGCGTCGGTGGCATCGACCATGCGCTGTTGGTGGTGGCGTGCGATGATGGCGTGATGGCGCAGACCCGCGAGCATCTGGCGATTCTTCAGTTAACGGGTAACCCAACGCTGACGGTGGCATTAACCAAAACCGATCGCGTCGATGGGGCGCGAATCGACGACGTTCGCCGCGAAATCACGCAGGTTCTGCGTGAGTACGGTTTTGAACAGGCCACATTATTCGAAACGGCGGCGACGGCGAATATCGGCATTGAAGCGCTGCGCGACCATTTACGTCTGCTTGCCGCTCGCGAGCACCCGGAGCATCAGCGCTTTCGTCTGGCTATCGACCGCGCTTTTACCGTCAAGGGCGCGGGCCTGGTGGTGACCGGGACGGCGCTGTCGGGCGACGTGCGGGTGGGCGATACCCTGTGGTTGACGGGGATGGGCACACCCATGCGCGTGCGTGGGTTGCATGCGCAGAATCAGTCGGTTGAGCATGCGCACGGCGGGCAGCGTATTGCGTTAAATATCGTTGGCGCAGCGGAAAAGGGCGATATCAGCCGCGGCGACTGGCTGCTGACGGAAGCGCCACCGGAGGCCGTTGAACGAGTTATTGTTGAGCTGCATAGCCATATTCCGCTCACCCAGTGGCAGCCGTTGCATATACACCATGCTGCCAGCCATATCACTGGCCGCGTATCGTTGCTGGAAAATAATCTTGCGGAACTGCTGCTCGACACGCCGCTGTGGCTGGCGGATAACGATCGGCTGGTGCTGCGCGATATCTCGGCGAAAATCACTCTGGCCGGCGCGCGCGTGGTGACGCTGAACTCGCCGCGTCGCGGTAAGCGTAAGCCGGAGTATCTGGCGTGGATTGCCGCGCTGGCGCTGGCGAAAACGGATGCTCAGGCGTTGGCGGTACACCTCTCCCGCGATGCGGTGAAGCTACGAGACTTTGCTTGGGCGCGTCAACTGAGCACGCAGGGGCTGGAGCCGCTGATTGCCCAACCGGGCTTTATCCTCGCTGGCGACTGCCTGCTGGATGCGCCGCTGGCGGCCCGTTGGCAGCGTAAGCTGCTCGACGCGCTGGCGCTTTATCACGAGCAACATAAAGATGAGCCTGGACCGGGGCGTGAACGCCTGCGTCGTATTGCGCTGCCAATGGAAGATGAAGCGCTGGTGCTCACCTTAATTGAGCAAATGCGTGAAAGCGGCGTTATCGCCAGCCATCACGGCTGGCTGCATCTGCCAGAGCACAAAGCCGGGTTCACCGACGAACAGCAGGCCATCTGGCAGAAGGTCGCGCCGTTGTTTGGCGATGAACCGTGGTGGGTGCGCGATCTGGCGACGCAAACCGGGACGGATGAGAACATGATGCGCGGCGTTTTACGGCTGGCGGCGCAGCAGGGGATGATCACCGCGATTGTGAAGGACCGCTATTATCGCAATGACCGCATCGTGGCGTTTGCCAGCATGATCCGCGAACTCGATCTGGAAAAAGGTTCCACCTGTGCGGCCGATTTCCGCGATAAATTGAACGTTGGCCGCAAGCTGGCGATTCAAATTCTGGAGTATTTCAATCGCATAGGCTTCACGCGTCGTCGCGGCAATGACCACTTATTGCGCGATGCGTTGCTGTTTCCTGACAACAAAAATTAACAATTGATTTAGAAAACTTATTAAATTCAACATTTG
>NZ_JANEWH010000280.1:0-1192 GCF_028069715.1 Kluyvera sp. Awk 3
ATATATATACGATCAACCGAACCATCATTTATGACTATGTACGCATTGGCAGTGCTGACTATAAGTTACATGCTATAAGTGTTACCCCAACCGGTACCGATGATGTTCCTGCCGAACTCACCCGGAAATATCTGGGTCAAATACAGCCTGGTTCATATCGAGTTGTAAACATTCGGCAGCTCCCCTCAGGGGACATGGTCATTTCCAATACCTCAGGGCCTTACATTGTCTGTGCTGTGCATTAGCACCTTTGGGCTATGCAGGCAGCGGTGGTCTTTGCCAGCGCTTCTGGTTTTCTGGTGCAGAACACGGCGACTATCAGGCAATTCAACTTCGGGGATCTCAGCGCCTGCACGAACCCGGTTTTCGGGCGTAGCCATGACAGATCGTCACCACGATTCACGCGGGAAAGGATGGGAAAAAAACTGGCCATATAATGGCCAGTTTTGCAGAAGAAATCAGAAGCGGTAACCAGCCGAGAACATAAACACCCACGGATCCAGTCTGGTACTGACGCTCTGGTTCACGCCGTTAGCTTTAAACTTCACGTTGGTGTCGATATCCATGTACCAGACCGACATGTTAATCAGCCAATCACGGTTAATCAGATAATCCAGCCCCACCTGCCCGGCTGCGCCCCAGGAGTCGTCCAGGCTCAGATCGGAAAGTCCTGCCTCTTTGCCGGTTTTGTTGAAATCATTATCAAAGAAGGTGGTGTAGTTGATGCCCGCGCCAACGTACGGGCGAAACTTACTCTGCGCATCACCGAAATACCACTGGGCCATCAGCGTAGGGGGTAACTGGTGAACGGTCGCGATATTACCGGTTGGGCCGGTGCCGACTTTGTGGCGGAACGGCGTGGCGGCCAGCAGTTCAATACCGATGTTATCCGTCGCCATATAGGTAAAGGTTAAGCCAAGCTGCGTATTGTTGCTGACGTTAAAGCTCCCCAGACTGCCGAGAACATTATCGGAACCCTCGGTAGGCCGCACCGTTGCAGAACCGGCACGAATGAAAAACTCCCCTGCCTCATGCGCCCAGGCACCGCCGGAAACGGTACTCAACATCAATGCAACCACTGCTAACTTTTTCATATCCACTTCCTCATTATGGTTTTTCAAGCGCGGCAAATATACCCACAATGAGTTACTTTTGAACCATCACAGATCACACAAAGTCATTAGATTTAACA
>NZ_JANEWH010000281.1:0-1184 GCF_028069715.1 Kluyvera sp. Awk 3
TTATTCATCCGCAGTGCATTATAATAGTCGCCATTAGTGACAAGATAACAAGCATAGTAGTAATAGATTTCCGCCACACCAGGGTACAACAACAGTGCGAGTTTGAATTTCTCCTCTGCGGTATCCCCTTCATCGAGAACGCCCTGCAACGCTAAAGCAATCGCTTTATTTGGTTCCCTGGCCGCCATCTTCTTAAAAATATGGTTTATCTCATCGCGTAAATACGAATATTTAATGATTCCATGATTAACGATTGAGAAGTAGATAGCCATGGCCTCATGGAATTTATTCACATAGTGCTTTCGCAGTCCCTCCTCCTCACAGATAAGGTCCAGATGTTTTCTCAATGCGCGAGTAGAGTAATGTTGATGCTTTTCTTCCGCGATTATTTCACTACCTATCTCTGGCACGGGAGTAGCGATATTCACATCTCTTATCGTTACACCAATCCCTGAAAGCAGCATGGTGATCATCTTAAAAATAGCGTGAAAATTAAGATGGTGATCGCCCGTCAGGGTCACCCCCTCACGACCAAGCACAGAATGGTCGTAAGCTCTGACTAACTCCAGCCGGATAATACAGTTATCGTCAGAATAGACTTCTGCACCAGTAATGTAATAGTCTGCATTTGATTTTTCAATTGCTAATAGAAAATCACTATAGTCCCGATAGGCTCGCGTGACAAATGAAGAAATCACATGCATGGATACTGAACTTTTCATTTTTATGCGTTGTAATCTTTCTACCAGCATATCGTGAAGCGATATAGATAATTTATTATTCTCCATTTCAAACGGAAATAATGCAATGCTGGGGTTGCCCGATGCAGGAAGTTGTAGCACTGGCGTAGGTGTATCATCTAAGGAGACATCGTCATCGGCTATCTGCACATCGAAGACAAAACGATAACCCTTACCATATACTGTCTCAATAAAGCGCTTGCTATGAGAGTGCCCCAAAATGCGTCTCAGAACATAGATACAGCGTGTCAGTGACTCATCGGAAACAATCCCCCCTTTCCAAACTAGCCGAACGAAATCCTCCTTGGTGACAACCTCATTTGCACGTTCCAGCAATAGCTTCAGCACTGCACTTTCCTTTGGTGCAAGCGTAATCTCATTCATTTCACTGTTGACAAGACGTCCATATCGAAACCTAAATCCCTCAAATTTGTAACATATAGA
>NZ_JANEWH010000282.1:0-1160 GCF_028069715.1 Kluyvera sp. Awk 3
TATTTATATCGCTGCAATCTCAATATTTATATAGCACTATATCAACTTATATATACAGAGCCAGGTGATGAAAAAACTCCAGATTAAACCACAGGAATTAAAAATAATTTCGGTGATTGCAGCCAGCGAAAACGTCAGCCATGCCGCCACTATACTCGGGATGGCGCAGGCCAACGTAAGCAAGTATCTTGCTGATGTTGAATCAAAAATTGGTTTAAAGATCTTTGAGCGCACTTCCAGAAAGCTGTCGTTAACGCGTTTTGGCGAGTCGTTACTGCCCTACGTCAACGACCTGTTGGAGAAGGAAAATCAGCTGAATAATTTCATCTCTGATTATAAGCATGAGAAAAATGGCCGCGTCACCATTTACTCGCCAACGATGATTAACGCCTATTTAGCGAAAAATGTGGTCAACACAATTAAAGATATTGGCAACATTACGCTTAGTCTAAAAACCTTTAACCTTGAACGTAAATCCTTCTACGAAGGTTCCGATTTTCCAGAAGATTGCGATATATTACTTTCCTGCGTGGGTCCAAAAAATGAATCACTGGTTGCCAACTTTATTACGAAATATGCGGTCAGCGCCTATGCCAGCACACAATACCTCAAGGAACATCCGCTTAACTCTCCAGAAGAACTTGAACAACACTCCTGCATCCTGCTGGATTCGATGATGATTGATGATGCCAATATCTGGCGGTTTAGCCTTGCGGGCAGCCAGGAAGTGCGGGATTTTCGTGTCAAAGGCCACTACGTTTGCGATAACAGCCAGTCAGCGTTGGAGCTGGCGCGGCATGGTTTAGGCATCGTCTTTGCGCCTAAAAATAGCGTACAGGCAGACATTCAGGCCGGTGTGTTAGCCCCTTGCTTTGCCGAACAATACGAGTGGTGGCTGGATCTGGTCGCTATCTACCGCAAGCGTGAATATCAGCCATGGCGGGTTCAGTTTATCCTCAATGAGGTACTGGAAGAGATTCGCCGTCAGGTGGCATAGCCCGACAAGCGACACAGGCAGACTATCCGCGGAAGAGCGTTTATCGATTTTATACTTCATCCTTTGAGCTCTACCGCGAATCACCGACTTTCCTCAGATCTGTTCAACTTACTTTCTTCATATTAAAAATGGGATACTCAGGGAAAATAACCCGCATTAATTA
>NZ_JANEWH010000283.1:0-1153 GCF_028069715.1 Kluyvera sp. Awk 3
ACGTTAAATCTTATGTTCATTACGGTAAAATTAACGTTTAATTTTCCAGATAATTCCTAATTTGACAGACGAAATTTTCATCGACTCAGCAAATTCTACTCGTTCCGGGACGATTTTTTTTCAACAATTCCTCAACCGTGGGCGACTATTTCCATTACACTGCCGCTTTTACCTCTTTTGACAAATATTGACAGGAAAAAGATGTCCACCACGCCCCGCAAGCTACCCTCATGGTTACCCATCCTCGTCCTCTTGATCTCTATGATCTCCATCCAGAGTGGCGCATCGTTGGCTAAGTCGTTGTTCCCATTGATTGGCGCGCCAGGCGTTACTGCGCTGCGCCTGGCGCTCGGCACGCTGATTCTGGTGGTGGTGTTTAAGCCCTGGCGACTGCGTTTTTCTAAAGAGCAGCGTCTACCGTTGCTGTTCTATGGTCTGTCACTGGGCGCGATGAACTATCTCTTTTACCTGTCACTACAGCGTATTCCGTTGGGTATTGCAGTGGCACTGGAGTTCACCGGGCCGCTGGCGGTGGCACTGTTCTCTTCACGCCGCCCGGTAGACTTTATCTGGGTGGTTCTGGCGGTGATGGGTCTGTGGTTCCTGCTGCCACTGGGGCAGGATGTTGCGCATGTCGATCTCACCGGCGCGCTGCTGGCGCTCGGTGCCGGTGCGGGTTGGGCGGTCTATATTCTGAGCGGCCGTCGTGCCGGTGAAGACCACGGCCCGGCCACGGTGGCGATGGGGTCCTTGATTGCTGCGGTCGTTTTTGTGCCACTGGGCGCCATGCAGGCCGCCGATACCCTGTTGCACTGGTCGCTGTTGCCGCTGGGCTTAGCCATTGCCGTGCTCTCTACCGCACTGCCCTACTCGTTGGAGATGATTGCTCTGACGCGTTTACCTACGCGTACCTTTGGAACATTAATGAGTATGGAGCCTGCTCTGGCAGCCATGTCCGGCATGGTTTTCCTCGGTGAGACGCTGACCTTTAGCCAGTCTATGGCGCTGGGGGCCATTATTATGGCGTCAATGGGTTCAACGCTCACAATGCGTCAGGAAAGTAAAATAAAACAAGTCGACGTTGGTTGATTTTTCTTATTTATGCATAGTGCACGCCACTATGCATAATATCGAAAACAAACTGCATAAATTC
>NZ_JANEWH010000284.1:0-1108 GCF_028069715.1 Kluyvera sp. Awk 3
GAATTAAATTCACGCCCTTAATATATAAAAACCACTCAAACGCATATCCGATCACGCTTTTATTCAAACAACATCACCAGCTTGTGATCTATTTATCAATCCACATTAATGCAAATGGGAAAACGTTTTCTCTCTCCATATACTAAACCCGTCTACAAATACGGAAAGAGCATGACCATAACGCATAACGACAGAAAAAAACTCACAATTAAAGATATTGCTCACGCTGCCGGAGTGAGTATTAGCACCGTATCGAAAGTAATAAACAGCACAGGTTCAATCAGTCACATAACAAAAGAAAGAGTTTTATCCGTTATTAATGAATTCGATTACAGGCCTAATGAAATTGCACGTGCACTGCATCAAAAGAAAACATATACCATCGGCTTGTTATCAACAGATGATTACGGACGCTTCAGCTTACCTGTTTTAAAGGGTATTGAGAATGCCTTACTTGAAGCGCAGATTTCGGTATTTCTTTGTAACGCCAGCGGTTCGCCTCAGGAATTAAAGCGACACGTTGATTTACTGCTGGCAAAGCGCGTCGACGGTATTATCGTCACCGCAGCCAAAACGGATACCCGCGATCCGCTGCCGTTAAAGAAACACGATACGCCGGTGGTGTATGTCTATACCAACGTCGACGATGACAACGAACTCTGCGTTCTGCCTGACGATTTCGGCGCTGGCGCTCTGGCCTGTCGTCATTTAATCGACCAGGGCAGCCAGAATATCGTGCAGATCGCCGGTCCGGCATATTATCTGGCGGTGCAGCAGCGCCATGAGGGCTACCGCCAGGAGATGAGCAAAGAGGGGTTGATCGTCAGAGCGCCTGAATATGGTTCCTGGACATCAGCACATGGTTATCGTGCAATGCAATCTATTCTTGCGCGGTACCCTGAAATTGACGGTGTTATTGCTGGCAATGATTTAATTGGACACGGTGTTTTACAGGCGCTCTATGAATATGGGAAATCAGTTCCTGATAATGTCGCCGTGATCGGCTTTGATAACTGGCAGGTTATTACCGAATTATGTCGCCCGAAACTAAGCAGTATTGATTTTTGCCTGACGGAATTAGGCCGCGTCGCCGGCCAATGCTTAATAA
>NZ_JANEWH010000285.1:0-1100 GCF_028069715.1 Kluyvera sp. Awk 3
GGAATGAATATTGTGTAAAGCATGAAATATAGATTTATATACTATACAATTGAATCGGTATGACATACCTGAACAGGAAGAAAAGAAAGATCTATCATGTAAAGATGCTCAATTAAAGGAGACGAGCGATGTTGTATACCTTTGATGAAAGGGTGATCTATGATTCCGTGAACGGCACATTGCGCCATACCAATAGTAAAGCGGACGAGACGACACAACTGACGATTATCGCCAGTAAAATTCTGCACCACCTGGTGCTACACCACGGCGAATTGGTAACCCGAGATACGTTGTTTACGGAAGTGTGGGAAAAAGCAGGGATCATATCCTCTTCCAATACTTTAAATCAGTACATCAGTCAGCTGCGAAAAACCTTAGCCGGGTATCTCGGTGAAGGGGACATTATTGTCACTGTACCGCGGGCAGGATATTATCTGAGCAAAGACATCGATGTATCGACGCAGATTCGCCATCAGCGAAACCTCCTGCCTCATATGTTAAAATACGCTATGGCCGTGATGACTCTGGTTGTTATTTTCCTGGGTTCGTTTTTATATACAGATCAACCCAAAAAAATCACTCCACGAAAAATTGGTGAGTTGAAGGGATGTCCTGTTTATGATATTTCCGGGGTAAAGAGTGATGTTACAGATGCATCCATTTTTGCTGTTGCGAAAGAAGCGCTGGAAAAAAACAATCAAATTTGTACTGCAACAACTGCTTTCTATATTTACGCCCAGGAAACGCTACACTTACATAAACCAGCAAAGATATTATTCAGTCGGTGTATTGAATGGAGCGACAACCGAAACACTTGTCAAAATATTTACTATTTCTCATGGACACGTTAATGAAAAAGTTTACTATTTTATTTATTTCCGTGGGCGCGTTACTGGCGATATTTTTAGTTCTCGGGTATTGGCATTTTCAGCATAACCTCAGTTTTACTTGTTCATCTTCAACTGCGTCTTTTTCAACGCACGAAGGAAATAGCCCCTTTTTAAATTTCACTCAAAATGTAACGTTCACCCTGAAGGGAGAGGCATTAGTCAATATATCGGGTGAAATCCATAACAAAAACAATATATATACGATCAACC
>NZ_JANEWH010000286.1:0-1091 GCF_028069715.1 Kluyvera sp. Awk 3
GCTTCATTCTTGTACGAATATGCATATTCTTATCGTATGGTTGGGGATTTAGATAGAGCATTAAATATTATTCAGTCTGTAGATAAGAGAAATGTTAGCAAGAAATGCTGGTTGCTCTGGATTGAATTATCTCAAGTCTTAGGGGATTGGGATAAGGTAGTATATGGTTGGAAAAGCGTTATTCAATATTACTCTGAATGTTTGCCTGATGATGCATGGGTACACCTTAAAAATGCACAAATGATGCTTAACATTAGTAAGGGATTTTTGAGTGATTCTGAAAAGACTAAGTTACTCTTTACTCTTGGGGATGTTGAATCACTTAGTGATAGCCAAAAAGCATTATTGTTAATATCCATGAATACATAATATATAACTCATAGTATATAAGGGGGCACGTGGCCCCCTTTATTTTCTTACTTTATTATTTTCATGATGGAGGCTGTATGATTGTGACTCTCGGTGCTTATGAAGATAAACGTGGGAATGTTATAATCTATAGTGGTGAGCATAGGAATAGTGTAAAGATAACTTTTACTGGTAAAAATAATAGACTTATAGTTGATGAGCGTAGTCAAATAAATAATTCAATGATCCTTTTTGATTGTGACAATGGTCTTTGTGAAATAGGTAATAATAAATTTGTGGGGAACATTCGCATTGGGCAAGATTGTAATGTGAAAATTCGTGATAAAGTCACATGTACAAATAGCTGTATTGTTACCACTGCTGAAGGTGCTTCGGTATTAATTGGCGAGGACTGTATGCTTGCATCATCTGTTGAATTAAGAGCTGATGATGCTCACCCTATTTTTAATGTAAGAACTGGATTGAGAATAAATCAACCTCGGGATATTGTTGTAGGTGAACATGTTTGGCTCGCTGCGCGAACGACTATTTTATCTGGTGGTGTGATAGGTAATGGTAGCATCTTGGGTTATGGCAGTATATTAAAGGGGCAGATTCCTAATAATTGTATTGCTGTTGGTATCCCAGCCAAAGTAAAGAAACGAAATGTTGCGTGGGAACGGCCGCATCTAAGTATAACACCTCCATTTTATAAACCGGATAAAGATAGTATCCCTATTACC
>NZ_JANEWH010000287.1:0-1060 GCF_028069715.1 Kluyvera sp. Awk 3
ATATAAAACAATGAATTATAAAAACAAAACAACAAATAACTCACGTCAGCAAGACGCAAAATAAAAGTATAAAAAGTAGGGAAAAGACGTCCTTCAGACGATTGTTTACGGCAAGCGGCAATAAACATGGCCGAGGCGTAGCGGCGGGGGGAAGAAAAGAGAGAATGGCGCTGACAAGCGCCACAGGAAGTCATCCTGGCCGCAGGAGAAACTGCGGCAGAATCACGTTATTTGGCGTGCCAGTAGGCGCTGGAACGGACCAGCTGCGGGTCAATGGCATCGGTCACAAATCCATCGGTCAGGTTTTTAACCACCTTCCCTTCACCGGTCAGCCAGATAAAGTAATCGGACGGCGGCACCGTGAGCTGCGCCAGACGCGCGGCAACGGCGGCGGCGTCATACTCGCTAACCCATTCAATATTGAACTCATCAAAACCGGCCAGATAGGTTTTATCCGCCACGTCACGCACCATCACCAGCGCGGTAACCTGCGGACGCTGCGCCAGCGTGCGTAACGCCTCCAGGCGGCGACGTAGCGCCGGCATACCGGTTTCATCGCAGACATAAAGCTGCCAGGCATAATCTTCCGGCACCACCAGCGAACCGCGCGGACCACCGATCGTCAGCGTATCACCCGCTTTAGCTTCCATCGCCCATTGACTCGCGACGCCGCCATCATGAATGAAGAAGTCATAGGCCAGCTCATGGCGTTCAGCATTATACAGCGGGGTATAGTCACGCGATTGTGGACGGACGCCCTCAGCCCAGACGATACCGTCATCGGTTACCGTTGGCGGCGTGATTTTGCTCCCTGCTTGTGGGAAGAATAATTTGGTGTGGTCGTCAAATCCACGCGAACTAAAGCCTTCCAGCGCCTCGCCGCCCAGCACTACGCGCTGAAAAGCCTCGCCGATGCGCTCAACACGCAGTACGGTCAGTTCACGAAAACGAAGTTCATTGCGCACGCGCTGTGGGTACTTTTTCTCTTTCATTGAGCGTCTCTCTGGCAAATAGATATATCTAAACATTTTGCAAATGATAATGATTGCCAATTAAGAAG
>NZ_JANEWH010000288.1:0-1032 GCF_028069715.1 Kluyvera sp. Awk 3
GTAATACATTCCCAGAAACCGAGAAATTCTTACCAATAATAATAAAACCACTCTATTTTATTTCCTGTGTCATGTTTCCTCTGCATTCAGTCCCTGAGGATTATTGGGGATATTTATTATGGAATCCTATTGTTCATGCGATTGAATTGAGCAGAGAGTCTGTGGTTCCTGGATACATCTCAGGGGCAACAAGCTTATCATATCTTGCTTTTAGCGCATTATTATCATTAATGGTAGGTTTGTGTTTGTACACAGTACGTGAAGAGGCTATGTTAACTTCATGATTGAAATAGATAATCTTACAAAAAGCTATCCTACGCCATCGGGGCGCCATTATGTTTTTAAGAATTTAAAAATCCAACTACCGTCCGAAAAAAGTATTGCGCTTATTGGTCGCAATGGTGCAGGAAAATCAACTTTATTACGCATGATCGGTGGAGCTGATAGGCCTGATTATGGGCAGATTAAAACAGACCAGACAATTTCTTGGCCAGTGGGTTTATCTGGAGGATTCCAGGGTAGTCTGACGGGGAGGGAAAACGTAAAATTTGTCTCGAGATTGTATGCGACCAAGAAAGAATTAAAAGACAAAATAAAGTTTGTAGAAGATTTTTCTGAATTAGGAAAGTATTTCGATATGCCGATAAAGACATATTCTTCAGGAATGCGGTCACGATTAGGTTTTGGGCTGAGTATGGCATTTAAGTTTGATTATTATTTAGTTGATGAGGTGACTTCTGTTGGTGATGCAAGATTTAAACAAAAATGTTTGGATATATTCAATAAACGCCACAAGGAGTCTAGTTTTATAATGGTGTCACATAGTGTTAGTGCGTTAAAACAATATTGTGATGCGGCACTGTTCTTGGCTAGAAATAATAATGTTTTTTATTATGACTCCGTAGATGAAGCAATTAGTGAATATAATAGGAATGAAGGGATTTAATCGTCGATAACGATGGGACAAACGGATGTTCAATAAATGTGAATCTTTTTTACGGAAAATAAAAAAATTCATCAGGTCTCCTGGGA
>NZ_JANEWH010000289.1:0-999 GCF_028069715.1 Kluyvera sp. Awk 3
ATACTAAAGTAATTGCCGCAGATGGCGGTAAAGGAAAGACGTCAGTTGCATATGAATTTTGTAGACTAATTGTTGAGTCTGGATCTGAATTGTTTGATCAGATAATTTGGCTAACAGCAAAATCAAAACAATTTAAGGCAATATACAACAGTTATATTGATACACCTGAAATTCATTATTCTGATGTTGAGACATTACTATCAGAAATCTGTATAAGAACAGGCTCACTTCCTGATGAAACAGCTGAGTTAAATTACTTGCAACTTCAGCGACTGGCCAAAGAAAACCTTCAAATATATCGATATTTGATAGTTGTTGATGATGTTGACTCAAATGTTCCTGATGAACAACGACGTATTATGGAAATAGCTAGAGTGATATCAAACTCTAGTTCTAGAGTGTTATTAACTACTAGGGTTAATAACATGTACTCATCAGACTCTGCAATTATCCTCCCTGGGCTATCGGGTGAAGAGTATAAAACATTAATTCAAGAGCATTGTAGAAATCTTCACCTACAGCCGTTCAATGATAAAAATACATACAAACTGCAAGAAGTTTCTGAGGGCTCGCCATTATTTACAGAGTCAATTCTAAGACTTTGTAAACTCGGTTTGTCATTGGACGACGCGATAAATGAATGGAAAGGCAAGAGTGGAGATGCAGTGCGTGTTGCAGCTCTTAGAAAAGAAGTAAAAGAACTTTCCCAAGAAGCAATTAAAATTCTTATTACAATTAGCGTTGTTGGCACATGCTCTAGAACCGAGTTAAGACAATATACAGATCTTGAAAATCATGATCTTGAACGAGCCATGGAAGATCTTGGTAACCTATTCTTAATTAAATCAATCGGTTTTATTGAGTCGGAACCCAGATTTGAAACTTCATCTTCCATATCAAAATTAGTAATATCAATTAGTGATGAGATACTGCCTAATGCTGAAGCGTTTATTGCACAAGTAAATGAAATTTCCGTTGGGCTAAGCGACAATGCTAAGC
>NZ_JANEWH010000029.1:0-42211 GCF_028069715.1 Kluyvera sp. Awk 3
TTCTTAAACAATAAAAACCCGCGCATCATGCACGGGTTTGGCGGATATTTTGTGATTAGGGATGCGGTTTATTGCCGAAAGGGATCACAAATGAAGCTCACCGCAGGTAAAACGTAAGGCCGGCTGCGCGTCGGCGGCCAGCCACGTCGGACCGTCGAGGTCGGCAAAGCGCACCAGCGGCGCCAACGGCAGCGCGGCGGCGATAGCGCGCGAGGTGCACAGCATGCAGCCGAGCATCAGCGCGAAGCCTTGCGCTTTGGCCTCCGCGGCCAGCGCCAGCGCCTCGGTAAGGCCGCCGGTTTTATCCAGCTTGATATTGACCATGTCATAGCGCCCGCGCAGCACCGGCAGGTCTTCGCGGGTATGGCAGCTCTCATCAGCGCAGATCGGCAACGGGTGGATAAAGTTATCCAGTGCCTCATCCTCACCAACCGGGAGCGGCTGCTCCAGCATCGCCACGTTAAGATCGGCCAACAGTTGGCAGCGCGCGGCCAGTCCGTCGCTGTGCCAGGATTCGTTGGCGTCAACAATCAGCGTGGCCTCCGGCGCCGCTTCGCGAATCGCCACCATCCGCTCGCAAATAAAGTGGTTATCGAGTTTCACCTTTAGCAACCGGGCACCGCTTGCAAACAGCGCCCGCGCACTGGCTGCCATCTGTTCCGGCGTGCCGATGACGACCGTTTGCGCCGTCGTGACCGTCGCTGGCAAGATAACGCCCAATTGTGTGACAACGTCACTTCCATTAAGCGCAGTTTCCAGACTCCATAACGCGCAGTCCACCGCATTACGTGCGGCCCCTGCCGGCAGCAAATGATTGAGCTGCTCGCGCGTGATGCCGTGCTCGAGCTGCTCGCCGATTGCCATAATCTGCGCCATCACCGAAGCGATGCTCTCGCCGTAGCGCGGATACGGCGTGCACTCGCCAACGCCTTTTACGCCATCTTGCTCAAGCTCGACCACCACGACCTTTGCTTCGCTGCGGCTACCGCGCGCAATGACAAACGGCGTATGCAGCGGCCAGGCCTCTTCGAACACTCGCAGCTTTCTCATCTTGGCTCCTTTCATTCAGGCACAAATAGGGTTTGCCGTGTTAACGCCTGTTGTCATACACTAGGGTCGACGTTAACTATATGTAAACAGGAAGATAATCATGCCGCAAACCGTACATTTCCAGGGCAATCCCGTTGCTGTTCAAGGTTCTATCCCACAGGCGGGCGATAAAGCTCAACCGTTTACGCTGGTGGCAAAAGATCTGTCGGACGTCACCCTCGGCCAGTTCGCTGGCAAACGTAAAGTTCTTAACATTTTCCCGAGCATCGATACCGGCGTTTGCGCGGCATCTGTGCGTAAATTCAACCAGTTAGCGGGTGAACTGGCTAACACCGTGGTGCTGTGCGTATCCGCTGACCTGCCGTTCGCCCAGTCACGCTTCTGCGGCGCGGAAGGCCTGAGCAACGTCGTCACCCTGTCCACCCTGCGTGCGCCGGAATTCCTGCAGACCTATGGCGTCGGCATTGCCGATGGCGCGCTGAAAGGCCTGGCGGCACGTGCCGTGGTGGTGATTGATGAAAACGACAACGTCGTATACAGCGAGCTGGTGAACGAAATCACCAACGAGCCGGATTACGATGCTGCACTGGCAGCACTGAAAGCGTAATACCGTTGTCCTGACCACAGCGTGGTCAGGACAATTTCTTATCCCTCAGCCTCTTAGACTATATGATTTGCGGTACTGGAGGGGGGTTTTTGCCATATATTTTCGAAAACTGGTGATAAACCAGGCATACTCCGTAAATCCCGATTGCTCCCCCACTTCTCTGACCGACAGCACGGCGCTGCCGGGTCAGTGTGGGAAAAGTGTTACTCTTCGCCCTTCTTATTGCTCAGGCCATATTCCCGCAATTTGTTCGCAATCGCCGTGTGCGATACGCCCAGACGCTTGGCGAGTTTACGGGTACTTGGATAGCTGCGGTAAAGCTGAGTCAGCACCGAGCGTTCAAAGCGGCGGGTAATATCGTCCAGCGAACCTTCCATCGCCTCTTCGCCGACCGCGGCGCTTGAAACGTCATGGTCCGGCAGCAGCACGTCCTGCGGACGCAGCTCGTAGCCTTCCAGTTGGGTCAGCGCACGGTAGACCGCATTCTTCAGTTGGCGAACGTTACCCGGCCAGCCGTAACGGGTCAGCACGGTGTTAAGGTCGGTAGACAGCTTCGGCCGCGAAATCCCTTGTTCATCGGCAAAGCGCGCGACAAACAGTTCGGTCAGCGGCATGATGTCCTGCGGACGATCGCGCAGCGGCGGCAAGTTGAGGGTCAGCACGTTAAGGCGGTAGTAGAGATCTTCACGGAACAGCCCTTTTTGCACCAGCTCCACCAGATTTTTCTGCGTCGCGCAGATAACGCGCACGTCAACGTGTACTTCGTGATCTTCACCAACGCGGCGGAAAGTGCCGTCGTTAAGGAAGCGCAGCAGTTTGGTCTGCATACGCGGCGACATTTCACCAATTTCATCCAGCAGCACCGACCCACCGTTGGCCTGCTCAAAGAACCCTTTTTTGCCGTCGGCAGCGTCGCCAAACAGCTCGCTTTCCACCGCGTCTTCCGGAATGGAGCCGCAGTTCAGCGCCAGATACGGCTTCGCCGCACGCGGGCTGGCCAGATGGCAGGCATGCGCCAGCAGGTCTTTGCCGGTGCCGGTTTCGCCGACGATCAGCAGCGGCGCGGTGAGCAGCGCCAGCTTGCGCGCCTGATCCACCACCTGACGCATCCGCGGGCTTACGGCGACAATCTGACTGAACGCGCTGACGTCCTGCGTGGTCATGGTTTGCAGCTGACGGCCCATGCGTAGCGTAGAGCGGAGCATCACTACCGCACCGGCCAGAATACGCGCGTCATTCTCACCGTTGAGATACACCGGCGTGGCCTCCAGCAGGAAGTTTTGCCCGTGGATCACCACATGTTCAGCATGTGACTCCACCGTATCGCTCTCCAGCCAGCGCTGGAAGTTGAAGCCGCTAATCAGTTGCGCCACGTTATGGTTGCGCATGCGCTCCTGGCTAAGACCAAACAGCTGGCAGCTTGCCGGGTTAGCGCGTTCAATTTTGCTGCGCGTGTCCAACGAGAGCACCGGCTCCGGCATCGCTTCCAGCAGCGCGCTCAACGCCAGATGTTCACGCTCTGAGGGCATCCACGGCACGGTGCGGACGTCGGTGACGCCAGCAATACGGCGGATCTCCGCCATCAGGCTGCTGAAGCTGGCGAAATCCAGCTCCGCGAAATTCAGGTAGATTCGGCCAACAGGGTCGATATCGATACCGCGCAGGTCAATACCGCGCAGTACCAATAAATCGAGCAGTTCACGTGTCAGACCGAGACGGTCTTCACAAAAGACTTCAAGACGCATGTGGGGGTTCACCCTTATAAGCCAAAGACGTATGAATCATAAGACACTTATTCGCTGGCGTGAAGATGACTGTCAACAATTATTGACAGTATGGCGGAAAAATAGCCGTTGCGCCGTAAAGTTATGCGTTCAATTAATAAACCGTACCCAACGGTCCCCTCGCCCCTTCCTGTCTCTTATACACAAATTCGTGGGACAGGCCTAATATCTGTCAGTAAGGTGAAGGGTTCCGTTCACTTTACGTCAGGCGGAACATGAGATCTTTTCACCGGTGAACGGGCCAAGGGGGGCGGCCGCGCCCCCCTTGACAATCCCCGCGGCCCCGCAGGGAAATCGGTGCTTCGCACTGCGCTCACCTACGAACTCCAGCCTGTGGCACGGCGAAACTCGACATCCTGTCTCGGTTCGCCTCAGTCCGCCATCCATGGCGTCCTGACCTTGTCTTCCATTCTCCGGCTCGCCGATTTCCAGCGGGGACTCATCGGTTTCAGTAGCTCTGGTTTTTGCTGTTAACTAAAAGACCGCACTGGTGTTGGTGGCGTCTAAATCGCCGAAGCGTTCCCTGAAGGCCGGGGCAGCCCACAGGGATGTGGGCTGAGGGCGCGGCTTTACAGGGATGTTACCTCGCGCCCGACCCGAAAGCCGTAAGGGATAAGCTGAGGGAACCGCGTAGCGGCGATTTTGCCGCCAGAGCCCGGGGGTGCAGGGGGCGGCGGCGACTGGCCGCCCCTTGCGCGCGCCCTGCGCCCGTGCAATTTATATGGCGAGAGCAGAATAAGGAGCGCAACGGAGTGATAAATCCCAAAACATATCCCTCTGGCTGCTCACTATCATCAGGGATTTGTGTATAAGAGACAGCGCCCCTTCGGGTAGAAGGGGCCAATTGCGCCTGGGGGAAAGCGTTACCCCATCCGGTGTTCGCCGCGCTCCAGCGCCGTACGATCAAAGAAGCGCTGAATCACCCCGCCGGCCATAAACGCCGCACGGTCGGACATGTGTGCAATCACATCCGCATCGTGGCTCACCAGCAGATAGGTCATGCTGTGTTCCAGCTTTAGGCGATTGAGCAAATTGAGGATCTCTGCCTGCACCGACATATCCAGCGCCGACGTAGGTTCATCGAGCAGCATAATTTTGGGCCGCACCAGCAGCGCTCGGGCAATAGCCACGCGCTGGCGCTGGCCGCCGGAAAGCTGATGAGGATAGCGGCTGGCGGCATCTGCGGGCAAACCCACCTGCTCCAGCGCCGTCTGCACCCGTGCTGCAATATCCGTTTCGCCGTGAATTTTCAGCGGTTCGGCCAGCGTGCGCCACAGCGTATGGTTCGGGTGCAACGACGCGTACGGATCCTGGAAAACCATCTGCACGTTACGGCGTCGTTCTCCCTGGAAACGTGATCCCGGCGTAATGCGCTGACCAAACAGCGCGACGTTACCGCGCCACTCGCGCTGAAGCCCGGCAATGACGCGTAAAATCGTCGATTTGCCGCAGCCTGATTCACCAATCAGGCTAAAGGTCTCTCCCTCATCGACGTGAAAACTGGCGGCAGACACCGCCGTTTTTTCACCAAAGGTCACCTGTAGCGCCTCAAGATTAACGATCGCCATGTGCTGCCTCCGTAAAATTCTGCGTGCGGTCCAGCGTCGGCAGCATCTGCCCGTAAGTTTGCGCGTTCGGGCGACAGGTCCATAGCGTGCGGGTATAAGGATGCGTCGCCTGTGGCAGCTCGCGGGCCGCCATCTCATCAACGCCGTTGCCCTGATACATCACCAGCACCCGATCGCAGTGCTGGGCCACCAGCGGAAGATCGTGGCTAATCAGCAACATCGCCATATGCCGCTGCTCGCACTGGGTCACCAGCAGCTCAAGGATCTGGTTACGCAACCGCGCGTCCAGCGCCGAGGTCGGTTCATCGGCAATCAGTACCTGCGGGTCGTTGATCAACGCAATGGCGATCATCACCCGCTGCCCCATGCCGCCGGACAGTTCGCCCGGATAGCGGCTCAGCACGCGTACGTCCAGCCCCATCGCCAGCACCGCGGCTTCAATTTTCTCCTGTCGTTCACGGCGGCTCAGTCTCTGATGCAGCGTTAACGCTTCTTCCAGCTGTGCATAAACCGTTTTCACCGGATTCAGCGCGTAGCGAGGATCCTGCAACACCATCGCAATATCGTTACCGCGCAGTGCGCGCCAGCCTTTAGCGTCCAGCGACAGCACATCGCGCCCCAACACGTTGAGACGCTTAGCGCTAACGATGCCGGGTTTGCGCACCAGCCCCATCAGCGCACGTGCGGTCATCGATTTGCCGGAGCCGGATTCTCCCACCAGCGCCAGCCGCTCGTTGCCGAGGGTAAAGCGCATCTGGTTGACGACCCGTGCGCCGGGATAATCAATATTCAGCCCTTCTACGGAGAGTCGTGGCTCAGTCATGTTGCGGCTCCAGTACGTCACGTAAACCATCACCCAGCAGGTTAAACGCCAGGCTGGCGATCAGAATCGCGGCCCCTGGCGCAGCGGCAATCCACCACTGGTCAAATATCACCTGCATGCCGTCGGCTATCATCGCGCCCCACTCCGCCATCGGCGGACGCGCACCCAGGCCGAGGAAACCGAGCCCGGCGGCGGCCAGAATGATCCCCGCCAGATCCAGCGCCAGCCGCACGATCGCCGATGGCAGACACAGCGGCAGAATATGGCCCACCAGCAACCGCAGACCACGAATGCCCATCATCTCAGCGGCGGCCAGATAATCGCTGTGCCGCAGGCGCTGAATCTCGCTGCGTGCCTGACGCGCGTAGGCGGGCCAGGTAGTTAGCGCCAGCGCCAATGCGCCGTTGACCAGCCCGGGGCCAAGCATCGCCACAAAGGCAAAGGCCAGAATCAACCGCGGCATCGACATCACCACGTCGGTAAAGCGCATCAGAATGCGCTCCAGCCAGCCGCCGTAATAGCCGGAAAGAATCCCTATCAGCAGCCCTACCGGCAGCGTAATTACCGTCACCAGCGCAACCAGCCCCAGCGCCGGACGGGTGCCGTAAATCAGCCTTGAGAGCAGGTCGCGCCCGTAGCTGTCGGTGCCCAGCCAATGCTCGGCCGAAGGCATTTGCAGGCGCATCGCGGCGTCCTGCCAGTTCGGATCCATTGGCGCGAGCCACGGCGCGAAAAGCGCAATCAGCAGCAGTAAAGCGATAACCATCAGCCCGCAGAAGGCCGCAGGGGAACGCAACAGACGGCGTAAAAATAGCGAAGCTGGCATCAGCGAACCCTCGGGTCGGTTAGCCGCACCAGAACATCGGTGAGGTTATTAATCAACACAAAACAAACGCCGATCAGCAGCGTTCCTCCCATAATCGCCGCCGTATCGCCAGCAAACAGCGCCGTCGTCAGATAGCGGCCAATGCCCGGCCAGGAGAACACCGTCTCGGTCAGCACGGCGCCTTCCAGCATTGAGGTATAGGCCAGCGCAATCACCGTCAGCAGCGTACCGCGGATGTTCGGCAGCACGTGGCGAAGCAGAATGCTCATCTCCCCGGAGCCCTTCGCGCGCGCCAGCAGAATGTACTCTTTGTTCATCTCGCTCAGGCAGGCGGAACGCGTGAGGCGCGTGATACTCGCGAGCGAATAGTAGGCCAGCAGCAGCACCGGCAGCACCAGATGGCTGAAGGCGTTGCGAAACGCCTCTTTGTCGCCGGAAAGCCAGGTATCAATCAGCGCGAAACCGGTTTTCGGCTCGATGGTGAACTGATAAATATCGTCCAGCCTACCGGGGCCAGGGCTCCACTGTAGCTTCGCGTAAAACAGCGCCAGCATCAGCAGCCCAAGCCAGAAAATCGGCACCGAGTTGCCCAGCAGCGTGAGCGTGCGCACGGCGAAATCCCACGGTGAACCGGCATAGCGGGCGCAGAGTACCCCGGCGATCACGCCGAAAACCGCGCCGATAATCAGCGCCAGCGTCGCCAGTTCCAGCGTTGCCAGAAACGCTGCCAGCAGATCGTGCAGCACCGGCTGCCCGGTCGCGCTGGCGGTGCCGAGATCGCCATGGGCCAGATTGACAAGATAGTGCCAGAACTGTACGGGCAGTGAGCGGTCAAGACCAAGCTGGTGACGCACCTGATCGTAGGTCGATTGACTGGCGTGATCGCCAACAATTTGCAGCACCCGGTCGACCGGAGAGAGCGCAGAGAGCGCGAAAGTGACCAGCAGCAGCCCCAGCAGGGTGAGCGCCAACGTGAGCAGGCTTTGCAATAGCGCCGACAGTAAACGCCGGGTGCCTTGCGCGGTGGGATTCGGTAAAGCGGCGGGCATGAGTATTCCGTATATCAACGATAAAACGAACGGCAGCGGCCCGACGAGTCAGGTCGTCGGGCCGCTGAAGCGATGGCGTTACTTAGTGACGCGGTCGTACCAGACCATATCGGCGTTAAGCCCCTGCTGATAGCCTTTCACGTTATCGCGAACCACAATCTGAGTTTTTCCCTGATCGATAAAGACGTACGGCGAATGACGCTGGAGCTCTTCCTGCATTTTTTTGTACAGGTCGAGGCGTTTCGCGGCATCCGGCTCGGCCACCGCCGCCAGCATCGCTTTGTTCAGTTCAGGGATTTTCCAACTGTTCAACCCGGCCACGGTGCTGGACTTACCATCGTTATAGGCGAAGGCGCTGGCGTTAGAGTGAGCATCGAAGTAATCCGGGATCCACAGGCGAATCGCCGCCTGATGCTGTTTCGCCCGCACCCGAGCGTAAACCTGGCTGCCGGCGGCAGGCAACAGCTCGACCTTCACCCCGCCCTGCGCAAAGCTCGCCTGCATCGACTGCGCGATGGTGATAAACGGCGGTTTATTTTCCACATCGAGGGTAAAGTGCGCGTCTTTGATGCCCGCTTTAGCCAGAATCTCTTTCGCCTTCGCCGGGTCAAATTTGAACGGCGTGTTATCCAGCGCGCCCGGGAAACCGACCGGCAGGAAGCTCTGATGCACGAAGTACTGGCCTTTAAGGAGATCTTTAGTGATGCCGTTATAGTCCACCAGCCAGCGGGCCGCTTCCCAGAACGCCGGGTTGGCCAGCAGCGGGTTGGTACTGTTGCCGGTGTTGAACACCAGGTAGTTTTGCTCGGCGGAAGGAATACTCAGCACCTGCAGGCCCGGTTTGCCCTGCAGAGCGTCAATCTGGTCAGCTCCCAGATCGCGCGCCACGTCGGCGTCGCCCTGCTGAATCAGCAGACGACGGGAGGCCGGATCGGGCACGTTTTTGATGATCACGCTTTTCAGCTTCGGCGCGCCGGTCGGCGAGGTTTCGTTCGCTTCCAGGACGATCGCCTGATGCGGTTGATAGACGCGCATTTTGAAGGCACCGCTGCCCGCCGAGTGCATTTTCAGCCACTCGTTGCCGAAGTCGCTGCCTTTGACGTTGGCGGCCACCAGCTTCTCATCCACAATCGAGGCAATCGGCGTGGACAGAATATTCAGCGCCACCGCCGGGCTGACGTCGGCGGTCCAGCTGAGCTGCAGGGTATGGTCATCCACTTTCTTCAGCTGGCTGGCGATGTTGTCCGGCTGCCAGCCGAGGACGTTGAGAATGAATGCCGGTGATTTGTTCAGCGTCACGGCACGGGTGTAAGAGAAGATGACATCTTCCGGACGCAGCGGGTTGCCGGAAGCAAATTTCGCGTCGCTTTTCAGCTTGATGGTCAGCGTTTTCGCTGCCGCATCGGCCTGCCAGCTTTCCGCCAGAATCGGCGTAATTTTTGCTGGATCGTTGCGGTCTGGCTGCACCAGACGCTGATAGAGGCTCGGCACCGTCTGGATGCTGGAGAGCTCGTTGGCCTCCGCCGGGTCGAGGCTGACAATATCGTCCAGCCCCTGAGCCACTACCAGCGTGTTCGGTGGGGTGGCGGCATACGCGGAGGCTGACAGCGCGGTCAGCACAAATAACGGCAGCAGTTTTCTGGTCATCGGACTTCCTGAGAGTGATCATGCAGTTGACGGTATCCGCTAAGTTAGCGCCGCATGTCACTTTCAGTAAAGTTAAGTATAGATATACCTTATGCCATTTTGGCATAAGGTTATTTATCTTCGCTTATTGATCCGACGTCGCTGCTGTCTTGCCTTTCTGCACCGTGGTCTTCAACTGCCCCACCAGCTCACGACGGAAATCGCCAAGACGCGGTTTGTCGTTATCGATCCACGGCAGCGGACGGCAAAGCTCCATCGCCTTGATGCCTAAACGCGCGGTCAACAGCCCGGCCCCGATGCCCTGCGCCGCACGCGTGGACAGACGTGCCGCCAGATCCTGCGACATCCAGTCCATGCCAATCTCACGCACCAGTTCGCTGGCCCCGGCAAAAGCGATATTAATCAGCACCAGACGGAACAGGCGCAGGCGGCTGTAGTAGCCCAGCTCAATGCCGTACAGGTTGGCGATGCGGTTGATCAGGCGCAGGTTGCGCCAGGCGATAAAGCCCATGTCCACCAGCGCCAGCGGGCTGACGGCAATCATCAGCGTCGACTCCGCCGCCGAACGGCTGATTTCACGACGCGCCTGAGCATCCAGCACCGGCTGCACCAGATGCGCGTAGAGGCTCACCACCTCGCGATCGCTCTGGGTTTCGTGGATCGCCGCGTACCAGCGTTGAAGCGCCGGATGCGACTGCTCCAATCCGGCCTGACGCGCCAACCCTTCGCAGAACGCACGCGCCTTACCCACACCGTGGCTGTGCATCAAGGTCCGCGCTTCATCGCGTTCCTGCGCGCGCTGGCGTAACCGCCATAGCCTGCGCCATTCGGTGGCGACCGAACCGACACCCGCACCCACGATAAGCGCGCCAGCAACGCAGCCGCCCAGCGCGGCCCAGTCCTGGGTTTGCCAGGCGTTGACCGTCCACTGCACGCCCTGCGCCACGACGCTGGCGCCAAACAGCGTCAATCCAGCGGTCACCATTTTGCGCCACAGGCTACGTTTTGGCCGCAGCGCCGCTTCCACGGTGGCTTCGGCCTGACCTTCCTGCTCACCGTCAGCATCGAGCGCGACGGGAGCAAATTTTTCCGCCGCATCCCCCTCAAACGCCTGTGCGGTTTTAAACTGTTCCGGCTTGACGTCGTCGAGCGGCCCGTCAAAATCGATTCGCGGTTTAAATGAGTCGGTCATCGCAGCTTATCTCCAATTAAAAACTCCAGCGCGGCATCCAGACGGATATGCGGCAGCGGCTGGTCAACGTCCATCGTCTGCGGGCGGAAAGCCTCAAACTGGAAGCCCTGTTTATCCCAGAACGCCTGCCCCGGCAGACGCGCTGGCACTTCGCCTGGATAGACGGTCAGCGGCTGACCGTCACTCAGTCGGTGTCCACGCAGCGCCGGAATCTTCTCGCCGTTCACCTCAATCAACCCGCTTTGCGTTGCCTGTACTGACGCCAGCCCCAGACAGTCCATGGTGATGCCTTCAAAGGCGGCGTTCTGCCAGGCGTCCTGAATCAGCTGTTGCAGCAGCGACACCATGTTGCCGTGCTGATCGACGGTAACGTGATCCGCCTTGGTGGCGGCAAACAGCAGCTTATCAATCACCGGCGAGAACAGGCGGCGGAACAGCGTGCGCTGACCGTAGTGGAAACTGTGCATCAGTTGCGTTAGCGCCAGGCGCATGTCGTTAAATGCCTGCGGCCCGCTGTTCAGCGGCTGCAGGCAGTCCACCAGCACAATCTGGCGGTCAAAACGCAGGAAGTGATCTTTATAGAAGCCTTTCACGACCTTTTCGCAATAGTAGTTAAAGCGTTCGCGCAGCATCCCGGCGTTGCTGTGTTTATCGGCCTGCGCCAGTTTCGCCTCTCCCACGCCGTCAACGTCCGGCCACGGGAAAAATTGCAGCGCCGGCGCGCCGGCCATATCGCCGGGCAGCACAAAGCGCCCCGGCTGAATAAAATGCAGCCCTTCCTGTTTGCAACGGTGCAGATAGTCGGTCCAGGCTTGGGCGATTTCCGCCAGCCGATTTTCATCGGCCGGTGCCAGCGGATCCAGCCCGGCGCACAGCTCGCGCCATTTGGCCGACCATTCGCCACGCTGGCCATTCAGCAACCCCGTCATCTGCCGCGACCAGGTCAGGTAATCCTGATTGAGCATCGGCAGGTCCAGCAGCCACTCGCCGGGATAATCGACAATCTCCAGGTACAGCGTGGACGTCTCTTTAAAGTGGCGCAGCAGCGAGTCATGAGATTTATAGCGCAACGCCAGGCGAATTTCGCTCACACCGCGCGTCGGCGTTGGCCATGACGGCGGCTGGCCGTACAGCTGAGCCAGCCCTTCATCGTAGGTAAAGCGGGGAATGCCGAGGTCACGCTGGGGTATACGTTTCACCCCCAGCAGGCGTTCTTCGCGCACCGCGCTCAACAGCGGCAGCCGCGCGCCGGTATGCACGTTCAGCAGTTGATTCACCAGGCCGGTGATAAATGCGGTCTTGCCGCTACGGCTCAGGCCGGTAACGGCAAGACGAAGATGCCGGTCAACGCCACGGTTGACCAGCGCATTGAATTCATTTTTGAGTCGCTTCATTGCTTATCAGACACTCCTGTCAACGCCGATAGCGCTATTTTGCCATGGGGAAATAGCGTTTAGCGAGGCGCGACAGCAGCGGTTCCAGCGCCACCGCCAGAAACATCTTCAGTGGTCGACGGGCGACGGACTTCACCGCCCACCCGGCAACGCCTGCCGGGCCATAGCGCAGTGCGGTCAGCAGGGCAAGCTTGCCGACGATTTTCAAACCGGGTTTCACCTTCTGCCCTGCCCGCTGCCATTTATTGCTCATTATTCACCTCTGTATCAGAGCTGACGGAAACGGCTGCGCAACGTAAAGGTATCGGACGTCACATAGCGTTCCATCTCGCGTAACCGCTGTTCACCGGCGGCCAGTTCCGCATCCACCGCATCCAGCAAATCGCGGCTGGAGGGCTGATGCGGGTTGTTCATCACCCCTTCCGGCATCGGGTCAAGGGCGAAGGTTAAAATCACATAGGCGACAACGACAAAGAAAAAGAGTCCAAACAGCATCGCCAGCACGGTAATAATACGAATCAGCTTCACCGGCACGTCGAGGTACTCGGCAATACCCGCGCAGACCCCTTTCACCATGCCCCGCTGCGGGATTCGCCACAGCTTTTTGTTAAAATCCAGCGCCATTATTTGTCCCTCCAGTTCGGATGTTCAGCATCCAGAATGGCTTCCAGCGCCTGAATACGCTCGCGCATCCGCTTTGCGTCATCGGTTAACTGCATCAACCGCTGCTGCTCGCCCTGTGACAACTCGCCAGAGCGGGAGCGATTGCTGTAGTGCAGCCACAGCCAAATCGGCAATACAAACAGGACAAATAACGTCAGGGGAATGCCGAGGAAAAGCGCGCTCATAGAAACTCCTTATATATTATGAGCAGCGGCACGGTGGGTGCCGCCGGAATCATTATTGGTTGTCCTGCTTCATTTTGGCTTTCAGCGCGGCTAGCTGCTCGCTGATTTCGTCATCGGCCTTCAGTTCGGCGAACTGCTGGTCCAGCGACGGTTGTTTGCCAAAACGATGGCTTTCCGCTTCAGCTTCCATATGGTCGATGCGGCGTTCAAAGGATTCAAAGCGAGCCATCGCTTCATCCAGTTTACCGCTGTCCAGCTGACGGCGCACATCGCGGGACGAATTCGCCGCCTGATGACGCAGCGCGAGAGACTGCTGACGGGCGCGAGTTTCGCTGAGCTTATTCTCCAGCTCGCCAATCTCTTTCTTCATGCGTGCCAGAGTTTCATCCACCAGCGTGACTTCATGTTCCAGCGTATCGATAACATCGGTCAGCTTCTGTTTTTCAATCAGCGCTGCGCGTGCCAGATCTTCTTTATCTTTACGCAGCGCCAGCTCGGCTTTCTCCTGCCACTCTTCCTGCTGCGCCAGCGCGCGTTCGACGCGGCGAGTCAGATCTTTCTTTTCCGCCAGCGCACGGGCGGAGGTGGAGCGCACTTCCACCAGCGTGTCTTCCATTTCCTGGATCATCAAACGGACCAGCTTCTGCGGGTCTTCCGCTTTTTCCAGCAGCGAGTTGATGTTGGCGTTCACGATGTCGGCAAAACGAGAAAAAATACCCATTGTTCAATCCTCATAGTTCTGTGTTTCGGGCTTAGCCCTGCGTAATGACTATTACAACTTCCGTGCCAACTTTTTATCTTATTGATTATAAACGATGTGATTGAATTTTGTGCCGCAAACGCCTACAGTGAAATGGCGAATTACACCAACAAGTGGCGAATTTCATCATGGCAGATTACAAAGACACCCTTCTCGGCGAGGCCAACCGTTTTATTGAAGTGCTGGAACAGGTTTCCCGCCTCGCGCCGCTCAATAAGCCGGTGTTGATTATCGGCGAGCGCGGCACGGGTAAGGAGCTTATCGCCAACCGTCTGCACTACCTCTCCTCCTGCTGGCAGGGGCCGTTTATCTCGCTCAACTGCGCGGCATTGAACGAAAATCTGCTCGACTCTGAACTGTTCGGCCACGAAGCCGGGGCCTTTACCGGCGCGCAAAAACGTCATCCGGGTCGCTTTGAACGTGCAGACGGCGGTACGCTATTTCTTGATGAGCTAGCCACCGCGCCGATGCTGGTGCAGGAAAAGCTGCTGCGGGTGATTGAATACGGCGAGCTGGAGCGCGTCGGCGGCAGCCAGCCGCTGCAGGTTAACGTCCGCCTGGTGTGCGCCACCAATGCCGATCTGCCTCAATTAGTGGAAGAAGGCGCTTTCCGCGCCGACCTGCTCGACCGGCTGGCCTTTGATGTGGTGCTACTACCGCCGCTGCGCGAACGCCAGAGCGACATCATGTTGATGGCCGAACATTTCGCCATTCAGATGTGCCGCGAGCTGAAGCTACCGCTGTTTCCTGGTTTTACCGACCGCGCCCGCGACACCCTGCTGCACTACCGCTGGCCGGGTAATATTCGCGAGCTGAAAAACGTAGTCGAGCGTTCGGTTTATCGCCACGGTTCCATCGACGAACCGCTGGATGACATTATTATCGATCCGTTCCGCCGCCAGCCCGCCATCGCCGACGAACCCGCAACGGAAATCACGGGCCCGGCGTTACCGTTGAACTTACGTCAGTTCCAGCTAGAGCAAGAAAAAGACCTGTTGCAGCAGAGTCTGCAACAAGCCCGGTTTAACCAGAAAAACGCCGCCGAACTGCTGGGGTTAACCTATCACCAACTGCGGGCGTTATTAAAAAAACACGCGCTGTAAACTTGCACGACCGTCTGGTGCTTTCATTCTGAGAGCACCACTCCTGGCTAATCCATTGTCTGATTTCAGACACACGGTATTCATTAACCTTTCGCGATAACTGCCTTACCATTTTATCCCCGTAAATCGCAAAGAAAGGCAAATGGAGTGAGCGAATTATCAATTCAGGAAACACATGAACAGAGCCTTGAGGTTACACGGCAAGTTCTACAGTCTTTTGGATGGTTCGGGATTTCTGTTGGCGTGCTAAGTGATGCGGAAAAAAGAAGACTGCAAAATGGTATTGAAACGAGCGTACTGAACTGGCCTTGGGCAATGGCACATTATGGCGGAAGTGCCGATGAGGGGATTTTAGATATCACGTTAAAAGTTTCTGACCACGCCGAACCCGACGGTTTGCATGCTGTAATCATTTGTAGATTTGACCCGCGCCGCGACGAGTTTGCTATCTGCATGTTAGAAAACCTCATCAACGACCAGACGACAGTATTGACGGGCAACGTATTAACTATCGCTCTCGTGTACGCAACAACCTTTTGTGACATGAGAGAGATAGAAGATGTCGGGATTCAAGACCCATCAGATGAAGCAAAACCGCGCTACCGCTCATATGGCTTTGCCGAAGACTTTACCCGGTTAAATCGAATGTCCTCCACCGTAGTGGACGTCAAACAGCGAATAAAAAGCAAGGTTCAGGCTATGGAGAACACCTTTGATGAATAATGCTGACTCCCGGCACTGTTTGTTATGTAATCAGCATTGGTGTAAAATTATAGGCAGCGGCAACTTGCCAGCGAGGAGGCGATATGACCAAACAACATAAGAAAATCGATAAAAACAAAGCGATGACCGCCGCCAAAAAATCGCTGGATTTCTGGACGGCAATTGATGGTAGCAAACTTGCTACGCTCGGCCATCGCGAAAAAGAGATGGATATCATCGGACCGACAAAGAAAGTTAAATTCGTAAATTACGGTTAGCGCACTCGTTTTTTAAAAACAATTAAGGCTCCAAATGGAGCCTTAATTGTTTTTAAAATCAGTGACAGAAAGCCGGAAGCATCAGTTTTTACGGCGACGCGGCAGCATCAGCGCGCTAACCGCAATGGCCCCCAGGCACAACATGCAGTTAAACCACAGCGCGTATTGTGCCGCTTTTGCCATGCCGTAGGGTAAAAACAGCGCGTAGAGTGATGCCGTCATCGCCAGGCCAAACGCGCCGCCCAGCGAGCTGCCCATTTTGTAAATCCCGGAGGCGACGCCCACCTTATTTTCCGGCGCGCTGGTGACGGCGGTGTCGGTGGAAGGCGTGGCGTAGCAGCCCAGCCCCAGGCCAAACAGGACGTTACTGAAAAAGACGGTCACGATATAGGTCCAGGTGTCGAGGAAAGTACAGGAGATCAGGAAAATCCCCGTCATCGCAATCGCCGGGCCGCCCATCATTGGCAGCCTTGCGCCGTAGCGTTGCAGCAGTTTCTCCCCCACCCGAATCATCAGCAGCACGGTCACCAGATAGCCAAGCGTCATCATGCCCGTCTGGAACGGGCTCAGGTGCCGCCCCTGCTGGAGCCAGATGCTGGTGATCATCATCGTGCCAATCGCGCCGTTCAACATCAGGTTCGACAGCACCGCCGCACTATAAGCGCGATTTTTAAACAGCGCGAAATCGATCAGCGCCGCCTCTTTTTTACGCATTCCGCTGCGCACAAAAAAGGTCATCGCCACAATAGCGCCTGTCAGCATCGTCAGCGACAGGCCGCTGGTCCATCCCCAGTGGTGACCTTTGGAGATAAACAGATTGAACAGCACCAGCGCCGCCACGAGGCTCAACAGGCCGCTGAGATCCATTTTATGCTGCACCGCGGTGGCGCTGCGACTCTCCGGGGTGCCGCGAATCAGCCAAAATGCTGCAAACGCCGCCGCGATGGAAAAGACAAAGATCCAGCGCCAACCCAGGCCAGTAGCGATCGCGCCACCCACAAACGAGCACAGGCCGCTGCCGCCCCACGAACCGATCACCCAGAAGCTGATCGCCCGCTGTCGCGCGCGCCCTTCATACCACGTTTTAATCAGCGCCAATGTCGCCGGCATGATGCAGGCAGCAGACAGTCCCTGAATTACCCGCCCGGTCAGGAACAACAGCGGCCCCTGAGATACCACCAGCAGCGCGCTACCCACCATGCTTAACGCCAGGCCAATCAGCGTCAAACGTACCCGGCCAAATTTGTCGGCCAGCCCACCGCTGGCAACCACAAAGCAGCCGCTGAAGAGTGCGCTGAGGCTCACCGCGAGGGTGAGCGTCTCCAGCGAAATATCGATACTGTTTTTCACTACCGGGACTACGTTAATCACCGACTGAGCAAACAGCCAGAAGGTCAATACGCTCAACACAATCCCCGCCAGCAGCCGGTCGGTGCCGACATACTGCGTTTCACTCAACGTCACGGTACTCATGGCTCGCCCTCATGTTGCGCGCGTCATTTATCCACGCAGATAGTGTTCCGTCAGGCCGCACCACAGCGCCGCCCCCGTCAGCAGGATGTTGTCGTTAAAGTCGTAGCCCGGGTTGTGAACCATGCAGCGGTCTGGTTCATCGCCCGCGCCGATGGTGAAATAGGCGCCGTTAGGGTTCTGCTCGAGCATAAACGCGAAGTCTTCGCTGCCCATAAACGGATTCACCGTGCCGATAGACTCCGCGCCGAACAGCGACGTCGCCACATCGCGCACCATCTGGTTTGCCTGGGGATCGTTTTTGAGGACCGGACTGCCGTTGACGTGGGTGAGCGTGGCGGTGGCGTTGAAGCTTTCCGCCTGCGCCACGGCGATGTCGTGAATACGTTGCAGTACGGTTTCACGGACCTGTTCGTTGAGCGTACGCACCGTCAGCTTCATCAGGACTTTATCGTTGATGATATTTGGCGCATGCCCCGCCTGAATGCTGCCAACGGTCACCACCACCGGGTCAAACGGACTGATATTGCGTGAGACGATGGTTTGCAGCGCCAGAGTGATATGGCAGGCAACAACGGTGGCATCGACGGTATGCTCCGGCACCGCGCCGTGGCCGCCCACGCCCTGCACTTCGATGTGCAACGTGTCGGAGGAAGCCATCATCGCACCGTCGCGCAGGCCAATTTTGCCCAGCTTCTGCCCCGGCATATTGTGTAAACCAAAAATGTGGTCGCAGGGGAATTTGTTAAACAGACCGTCTTCCAGCATCACCCGGCCACCGTACAACAACTCTTCCGCCGGCTGGAATATCAGGTGCAATGTGCCGTTAAACTGACGGGTGCGCGCCAGGTACTCCGCGGCATACAGCAGCGTAGTGGTGTGACCGTCGTGTCCGCAGCCGTGGAAACAGCCATCCGTTTCGCTGGCCCACGCTTTGCCGCTGCGCTCCTGCATCGGCAGCGCATCCATGTCGGCGCGCAGCCCCAGCGTTTTGCCGCCGTTACCCACTTTAAGCGTCCCCACCACGCCGGTCCCCGCCAGCCCATAGTCCACTTCATAGCCCCAACTGCTTAGCAGCTTCGCCACTTCGGCGCTGGTTTTGTGCTCCTGAAAACCAATCTCCGGCTGCTGATGGAAGCGGTGGCGTAGCGCGATAAATTCGGCTTCCTGACTCTGCAATGCTTCAACGATAGGATGTGTCATTTTTGTTATCCCTTTATTGCTCCACAGTGATAACGTCGAGTTTATGACGTCGGAGCGGTCACAAAAGGCGCTTTTTTGTTTTATATTGACGGAAAATGTAATGACTATTTTTCATACGGTTTAGTTATGACAAAAAACAGACCGTTATTTTTTGTCTTCGCTGGAGGGCGGAAAGGTGGCGCAGCAAATCAGTGATTTTTCTGTGGTGGTGCAGGACATTCGTCAGCAGGCATACAACGAACAGCAGACGTTAACGCTGATGTGGCTACTGCATGGCGAGGTCGTGCTGGAAAGTGCCGACGACACGCGTACGCTGCAAACCAACGCGCTGGCCATCATCAATCCCAACCAGCGCTGGCGTTTGCGCGGCGAACAGGCCAATGCGGTGATGACGCTGATGATAGCCAGCAGTTGGCTAACCCGGCTGGACGCGCATTTTTTTGCCTTTGATTATCAAGTTCCACACCCCACGATGGAGCACGAAGGACGGCTGCGCAGCCTGATGCGCCAGCTACTGGTTAGCCATGTGATCAACCCTGAAAACACCTCCCGGCTGGAGGCAAACCGCTGGCTCAGCGAAATTGCCCTGCTGTTGGCAACCCATTTTCAGCAGCCACGCAAAACGGGCGCATCACACAATAATGAGTCCACATGGAGCCACCGTATCCGCCAGGTGGTGACGCGGATTGAGTCACAATACAGCCAGCGCCTGTCGCTTGCTGAAATCGCCCGCGGCGAGCGGGTGTCGGAAGCCTGGCTTTCACGTTTGTTTCACAAAGAAGTCGGCGTCAGTTTTATGCAGTACATCACCGCGCTGCGTCTGGAGAAAGCCGCCGAACAGTTGTTGACAAGCACTTTACCGGTACAGCGAATTGCCCAGCAGCAGGGGTTTGCCAGCGCGCGCGTAATGAGCGATCTGTTTAAGCGCCGCCACGGCATGACGCCGCGCCAGTATCGTCAGCAGTCGACCACGGTGGCCCGTAACCGCACGCGCGAGAACCCGCCCGACCGCACGCTGCCGGTGGCCGCCGAGACGCTCTATGCCCTGCTCAATCACACGGGCAAACAGGACTGGGAAAGCCCGCCACCGCTCCAGCAGCCGCTCCAGGCGCGGCGGATTGTCCTCGACACGCTGCCGTCGCGTCGCGTGCCGCTGCGTCATAGCCAGCTCATTATTACGCTGCGCGAACTTGATGATTTGTTGCGTGAAGATGTCCGCCAGTCGCTGATGACGCTCCATGCGCAGATACCTATCCACGGGATCGATATCCATGAACCTTTCCTGAGCAGCCGTTTGTTCAGCGACGGCTGGGACGATCCGCAAATGGTCGGCTACGCCTGCTGGTACCATTTACAGCAGGTTTTTACTTTCCTTGCCCGTATGGGATGGCAGGTACTGCTCCACACCAGCCTGACCACGCGTCCCGATCTACTGCGGCAGTTTTTACGCCTTGCCGCGCAGCACTTCCCTCCGTCAACGCTGGCAAGCTGGCAGTTCGTCTGGCACTGGTCGCCACAGGCGAGCGCCGAGGTCTGGGCACAGCAAAAAGCGGCGATCCGGCAATGGTCGCCGGACTCGCAGTTGGGCATCTGCCACCGCTTTACCGTTACCGATGACGATACCGTAGACGACGCAATCCTCACCTCCCCGCTGCTGAGAGAGGCCGATTTTCTCGCCTGCTCGGCCAATGCCAACGAGCGTTTCCACCAGCAGCCATTCGACCGCACCCGACTGGCCGCCGCCGAAAACGACCCGGTACAGAAGGTGCGCCAGATCCAGCGCGCTCTACGCCAGCGCCAGCTCGCGTTACCCCTCTGGCTGCTGTCGTGGAACACGCTAACCGGCTCAACCCGGCGTACCAACGGCGAGTTCTTCCGCGGCGCGCTGCTGATGAATAACCTGCTGGGGCTGGCCGATCAGGTACAACTCACCGGCTTCTGGCTCAACTCCAGCCAGCAGGGTGAGGCGCGTAGCAACGGCACCTTCGATACCTCCAGCCTGGCGCTCTTCTACCATCACGGGCTGACGCGCCCCATCTACTGGGTGCTGTGGCTATGGCGACGCTTACAGGGCGAAGTGTTGGTCAACGATAAAAACGTGCTACTGCTGCATCAGCGCGGTCGCTACCAACTGCTGCTGCGCAACCCGGTGGTGTTTAATCCGTGGTTGTCCAGCGAAGAGGCTTTTATCCAGCGGTTTCGTCAGCAATACCCGGTGCAGCTTCAGGGGCTGAACGGTAAGTGGAAAATCAAACGCCACCTGTTCGATCAGCACAATGGCGCGCTTTTCCCGCGGCTGGAGGCGATAGAAAGCAGCAGCGGCCCGGACGAGGAGAGCTGGACATGGCTGGCGCACACAACCCGGCCCGCGCTCAGCGTGCGCGAAGAAACGCTGGAGGAAAGCTGGCAGGTGGTTGAGGCGCTGGAGAGCAATGCGCTGGTGTTATACGAGTTAACCCCACTGAGTTGATGACTTTTAAAGCAGTTGCACGCAGACATTTGTACCTGGTAGCCGTAAGTGCGATACACTTTGCAGATCAATCGAAAAAACAATGAAACTATGCGCCTGAATTTGTCACCTTTCCTGGCAGCGTTGGGGTTAATCTGCAGCCAGGCGATGGCCGCGCCGCAGCCGCTCGCCCCACCCCATGCCGACATTCGCGACAGCGGCTTTGTCTACTGCGTCAGCGGGCAGGTCAACACGTTTAACCCGCAAAAAGCCGGTAGCGGGCTGATTGTCGATACTCTCGCCGCCCAGCTCTACGACCGCCTGCTGGACGTCGACCCGTACACCTATCGTCTCGTGCCTGAGCTGGCGGAAAGCTGGGAAGTTCTGGATAACGGCGCAACCTACCGCTTCCACCTGCGCCCTAACGTACAGTTTCAAACCACCCGCTGGTTTAAGCCGTCGCGCGCGCTGAACGCCGACGACGTGGTATTTACCTTCGAGCGCATTTTCGATCGCCAGCATCCGTGGCATAACGTCAACGGCGGCGCGTTCCCCTATTTTGACAGCCTGCAGTTCGCCGACAGCGTGAAGAGCGTGCGCAAACTTGATAGCCACACGGTAGAGTTTCGCCTCAATCGTCCGGACGCCTCGTTCCTCTGGCATCTGGCGACCCACTACGCATCGGTGATGTCGGCGGAATACGCTAATCAGCTCACTAAACAGGATCGTCAGGAACAGCTCGACCGCCAGCCGGTGGGAACCGGGCCGTTCCAGCTCGACGAGTACCGCGCGGGGCAGTATATTCGCCTGCAACGCCATTCCGCCTTCTGGCGCGGCACGCCGCTGATGCCGCAGGTGGTGGTCGATTTGGGCTCCGGTGGCACCGGCAGGCTGTCCAAACTGCTGACCGGCGAGTGTGACGTGCTGGCCTGGCCTGCCGCCAGCCAGCTCACCATTCTGCGCGACGACCCGCGCCTGCGTCTGACGCTGCGCCCGGGGATGAACATCGCCTATCTGGCCTTCAACACCGACAAGCCGCCGCTAAATAATCCGGAAGTGCGCCACGCGCTGTCGCTGGCGATTAATAATCAGCGTTTAATGCAGTCCATTTATTACGGCACCGCAGAAACCGCGGCCTCTATTTTGCCTCGCGCCTCCTGGGCTTACGATAACGAGGCTAAAATTACCGAATACAACCCGAAAGAAGCGCGTCGACGTTTACAGGCATTGGGGCTGGATAAATTGACGCTGCGCCTGTGGGTGCCAACCAGCTCTCAGGCGTGGAACCCGAGCCCGCTGAAAACCGCCGAGCTCATTCAGGCGGACATGGCGCAGATTGGGGTGAAGGTGATTATCGTACCGGTAGAAGGCCGCTTCCAGGAAGCACGGCTGATGGACATGAACCATGACCTGACGCTCTCCGGCTGGGCTACGGACAGTAACGATCCGGACAGCTTCTTCCGTCCGCTGCTGAGCTGCGCGGCCATTACCTCGCAGACCAACTTCGCCCACTGGTGTAACCGTGAGTTTGACAATGTGCTGCGCAAAGCGCTGGACTCGCAGCAGCTGGCCTCACGCATTGACGCGTACGATGAAGCCCAGCAAATTCTGGCGCGCGAGCTGCCGGTGCTGCCGCTGGCGTCTTCGCTACGCCTGCAGGCCTATCGTTACGATATTAAAGGGCTGGTGCTGAGTCCGTTTGGCAACACCTCATTCGCCGGCGTGTCGCGGGAAAAAGAAGATAAGGTGCAAAAACCATGATTATTTTCACCCTTCGTCGCCTGTTATTGCTGCTGGTTACCCTCTTTTTCCTGACCTTTGTCGGCTTCAGCCTGAGCTATTTTACGCCGCACGCGCCGTTGCAGGGCGCGTCGCTGTGGAACGCCTGGGCCTTCTGGTTTGACGGCGTCATGCACTGGGATTTCGGCGTATCGAGCATTAACGGCCAGCCGATTTCCGAACAGCTGCGCGAAGTGTTTCCGGCGACCATGGAGCTGTGCATTCTGGCGTTTGGCTTTGCGCTGCTGATAGGTATTCCCGTTGGCATGCTGGCGGGCATCACCCGCAATAAATGGCAGGATAAAGTGATCAGCTTCTTCGCCCTGCTCGGCTTCTCGATTCCGATTTTCTGGCTGGCGCTGTTACTGACCCTCTTCTTCTCGCTGACGCTGGGCTGGCTGCCGGTTTCCGGGCGCTTCGATCTGCTGTATGAAGTGAAAAGCGTCACCGGCTTCGCGCTGATTGATGCCTGGCTCTCCGACTCGCCGTGGCGGCATGAAATGATTATGAGCGCTGTGCGCCATATGGTGCTGCCGGTGTTAACGCTGGCCGTCGCGCCCACCACCGAAGTGGTGCGCCTGATGCGTATCAGCACCATTGCGGTCTACGACACCAACTACGTGAAGGCAGCGGCCACGCGCGGCGTTTCGCGTCTGACCATTCTGCGTCGCCATGTGCTGCACAACGCGCTGCCGCCGGTGATCCCACGTCTGGGGCTGCAGTTCTCCACCATGCTGACCCTGGCGATGATCACCGAAATGGTCTTTAGCTGGCCGGGGCTGGGGCGCTGGATGATTAATGCCATTCGCCAGCAGGACTATGCGGCGATCTCCGCCGGAGTGATGGTGATTGGCGCGCTGGTGATCATTGTGAACGTGATATCCGATATTTTGGGTGCTATGGCTAACCCGTTGAAACATAAGGAATGGTATGCCTTACGATAGCGTCTACCTCGAGAAACGCCCGCCGGGTGCGCTGCGCACCGTGTGGCGCAAGTTCTATGGCGACACCACGGCGATGATCGGCCTGTACGGCTGCGCCGGGCTGGCGGTCGTGTGCATTCTGGGCGGCTGGTTTGCGCCCTACGGTATCGATCAGCAGTTCCTCGGCTATCAGCTTCTGCCGCCGTCATGGTCGCGCTACGGCGAAGTCTCTTTCTTTCTCGGTACCGACGATCTGGGGCGTGATGTGCTGAGCCGTCTGCTTAGCGGTGCCGCGCCCACCGTCGGCGGCGCGTTTGTTGTCACGCTCGCCGCCACCGCCTTCGGGCTGGTGCTGGGCGCATTTGCGGGATCAACCCGTGGCCTGCGTTCGGCGGTGCTGAACCATATTCTCGACACGCTGCTGTCAATTCCGTCGCTGCTGCTGGCGATTATCGTTGTCGCTTTTGCCGGGCCGCATCTCAGCCACGCGATGTTTGCCGTCTGGCTGGCCCTGCTGCCGCGCATGGTGCGTTCAATCTACAGCATGGTACACGACGAGCTTGAACGCGATTACGTGATTGCCGCCCGCCTCGACGGCGCCACCACACTCAATATTCTGTGGTTTGCCATTCTGCCGAACATTGCCGCCGGGCTGGTCACCGAAATTACCCGCGCGCTATCGATGGCGATCCTCGATATCGCCGCGCTGGGTTTCCTCGATCTTGGCGCGCAGCTGCCGTCACCGGAATGGGGCGCGATGCTCGGCGATGCGCTGGAGCTTATCTATGTGGCGCCGTGGACGGTGATGCTGCCGGGCGCGGCAATCATGATTAGCGTGCTGCTGGTCAACCTGCTGGGCGACGGTATTCGCCGCGCCATTAACGCGGGGGTGGAGTAATGCCGTTACTTGATATACGCAATTTAACCATCGAATTTAAAACCAACGAAGGCTGGGTGAAGGCCGTTGACCGCGTCAGCATGACGCTGGCCGAAGGCGAAATTCGCGGCCTGGTGGGGGAATCCGGTTCAGGCAAAAGCCTGATCGCCAAAGCGATTTGCGGCGTCACCAAAGATAACTGGCGCGTCACCGCCGACCGTATGCGTTTTGACGATATCGACCTGCTGCGCCTGTCCAACCGCGAGCGGCGAAAACTGGTCGGCCACAACGTCTCCATGATTTTCCAGGAACCGCAGTCTTGTCTGGATCCTTCTGAACGCGTGGGCCTGCAACTGATGCAGAACATTCCCGGCTGGACCTTCAAAGGCCACTGGTGGCAGCGTTTTGGCTGGCGCAAACGTCGCGCGATCGAACTACTGCACCGCGTCGGCATTAAAGATCACAAAGATGCGATGCGCAGCTTCCCGTATGAGCTGACGGAAGGCGAATGCCAGAAGGTCATGATTGCCATCGCGTTGGCTAACCAGCCGCGCCTGCTGATTGCCGATGAGCCAACCAACGCCATGGAACCGACCACCCAGGCGCAGATCTTCCGTTTGTTAACCGGCCTCAATCAGAATAACAACACCACCATCCTGCTGATTTCTCATGATTTGCAGATGCTGACCCACTGGGCGGATAAGATCAACGTGATGTACTGCGGGCAAACGGTAGAGACCGCGCCGAGCGAAGAGCTGGTGACCATCCCTCATCACCCGTATACCCAGGCGCTGATCCGCGCGATTCCGGACTTTGGCCGCTCAATGCCGCATAAAAGTCGCCTGAATACCCTTTCCGGCGCCATTCCCCTGCTGGAACAGCTGCCGATGGGCTGCCGTCTGGGGCCACGTTGCCCGTACGCGCAGCGTAAATGTATTGAAACCCCGCGTCTGACGGGAGCGAAGAACCACCTGTTCGCCTGTCATTTCCCGCTGAATATGGAGAAAGAGTGACATGGTCGAAACGCTGCTTGAAGTGCGCAACCTGAGCAAAACCTTCCGCTACCGCACCGGCTGGTTCCATCGCCAGACGCTACAGGCGGTGAAGCCGCTGAGCTTTACCCTGCGTGAAAAGCAAACGCTGGCGATTATCGGCGAGAACGGTTCGGGCAAGTCGACGCTGGCCAAAATGCTGGCCGGGATGGTGGAACCGACCACCGGCGAACTGCTGATTGACGATCATCCGCTGGAGTTCGGCGACTACTCATTCCGTAGCCAGCGCATTCGCATGATTTTCCAGGATCCGAGCACCTCGCTGAACCCACGTCAGCGCATTTCGCAAATCCTTGATTTCCCGCTGCGTCTGAACACCGACCTTGAACCCGAGGCGCGACGTCAGCAGATTATCGATACCCTGCGCCTGGTCGGCCTGTTGCCGGACCACGTCAGCTACTATCCGCACATGCTGGCGCCGGGGCAGAAACAGCGTCTGGGCCTGGCGCGTGCGCTGATTTTGCGCCCGAAGGTCATTATCTGCGATGAAGCGTTGGCCTCGCTCGATATGTCGATGCGTTCGCAACTGGTAAACCTGATGCTCGAACTGCAGGAAAAACAGGGTATCTCGTATATTTACGTGACTCAGCATTTGGGCATGATGAAGCACATCAGCGACCAGGTGCTGGTGATGCACCAGGGGGAAGTGGTCGAGCGCGGCAGCACCGCCGACGTGCTGGCCTCCCCGCTGCACGACTTAACCAAACGGCTGATTGCCGGTCACTTTGGCGAGGCGCTGACCGCCGATGCCTGGCGTAAAGACCGCTGATCGCCGCAATCACCATCAAGAGAAGGATGATTACGCTATGGGTTTTCTTACTGGCAAACGTATCCTGATTACCGGTGTCGCCAGCAAACTGTCCATCGCCTACGGCATTGCCCAGGCGATGCACCGCGAAGGGGCCGAACTGGCGTTCACGTATCAGAACGACAAACTGAAAGGCCGCGTGGAAGATTTCGCCGCCTCGCTGGACTCGCACATTGTGCTGCCGTGCGACGTGGCGGAAGACGCGAGCATTGAAGCGCTGTTCAGCGAGCTGGTAAAAACATGGCCACAGTTTGACGGTTTCGTTCACTCGATTGGCTTTGCTCCCGCCGACCAGCTCGACGGCGACTACGTCAACGCCGTCACCCGTGAAGGCTTTAAAATCGCCCACGACATCAGCTCATACAGCTTCGTGGCGATGGCGAAAGCCTGCCGTGGGATGCTGAACCCCGGTTCAGCCCTGCTGACGCTTTCCTACCTCGGCGCAGAGCGCGCCATCCCCAACTACAACGTGATGGGCCTGGCGAAAGCTTCGCTGGAAGCTAACGTCCGCTATATGGCTAACGCCATGGGGCCGGAGGGGGTTCGCGTCAATGCTATCTCCGCAGGCCCGATTCGTACGCTGGCCGCCTCCGGTATAAAGGATTTCCGAAAAATGCTCGCCCATTGCGAAGCGGTTACGCCGATTCGTCGCACCGTGACCATTGAAGACGTCGGTAATTCCGCCGCGTTCCTGTGCTCAAACCTGGCCGCCGGTGTTTCCGGTGAAGTACTGCACGTTGACGGCGGCTTCAGCATTGCCGCCATGAACGAGCTGGAGCTGTAGCCCCGATTCCAGGCCAGATAAGCGCAGCGCCATCAGGCAAATTGGCGCATATTGCCGGATGGCGGCGTAAACGCCTTATCCGGCCTGGAGCCCCCTCCCGCCTTTGTTATTCCAGTCAGTTATTAATTATCGCCGAACAATATTTTCTCCCTCGTCACGCATGCGCCAGGATATTTATCCATAACGATCCGGCAACATCTCCTTCGACGCTGCTGGCTCGCCACCTTCAGATCAAGGAACTCCCATGGAGCCACGCCGCGTTTCCGGCAAAAACCACTGGTATCACGAAACCCAGTCGAGAACCCAACACAGCGACGTGATGCCGCTGGTTCCTGAAGCTGCGCACGTTGACGACCGTTTTTTACTCGACCTCGTCCTGCCTGATGCGCTGCTTAATGCCAATCAGCGCTGGCTGAACGCTGGCCGTAAGCTGGCTAATTTACTGTTCCCGGATACCGTTCCGGTGAATCGTCTGCGCACGTTCAGCGATTACGACCGCCTGAGCACCGCCCTGACCGTGGCGCAGGTTTCCGGCGTTCAGCGGCTGTGTAACCACTATGCCGCGCGTCTCGCCCCTCTACAGGGGCCTGACTCATCGCGAGAAAGTAACCGTCGGCTGGCGCAAATGACCGAATACGCACGTCAGCTTGCCAGCTCGCCGTCCATCATCACCCCGCGTGCGCGCCAGCAACTGGACGGCGTAGGGCTCACGCTGCACGACATCATTCTGATTAATCAGATTGTGGGCTTTGTCGGCTTCCAGGCCCGTGTCGTCGCCCTCTTCCAGGCGCATCTGGGCTTTCCGGTGCGCTGGATCCCCGGCATGCCGGTGCAGGAGGATTCAGACGCCGATCGCTTTAGTAATGAAAGCGCGCAGTGGCACACCGATCTGGAGGTTATCGAAGCCCACCAGGCCAACACCCCGCAGGGTGAAGCGCTCTCCCGCTGGCAAAATCTGCCAGAACTGCACGCGCTGGCGCCGGTGCTGGCGCACGAGGAGACGCTGTTGGCCGGGTTCGGCGAACTCCTGGATGCCCTGACGTTTACGCATCCGCTGCTGCCGCTGTCGGCGCTCATTCCCGCGCGCATCAACGGCAGCGTGAGCTGTTTCAACTACAACAGCGGATTATGGCAGGGCGCCAGCGGCCTACCCGAGGCGGTACGCAACGGTGAACGGGCGATTCTGGCGTGGAGCCACCATTTCCCCTGCGAACGCGCGCTCGCTCAGGCCACACAGTTACTGACCCGCGCGCCGGACCGCTTTAGCGCCGCGCAGCTGAACCCGCTTATCGAGCATGGGCTATCGACGCCTGACGCTATCACCCTGCTCACCTGGAGCGCATTGAGCGGTTGGTTAAATCGCCTGCACATCGCGCTCGGAGCCGCACAACAAGTTACGTAAAAGGTGAAACAGCGCTTGCTGCGTCCTATGGATTCGCGTAAAAATGACAGCCGCTCTTTTGGCCACGAAAATAGATCAATATGCTTCAGGACAACCCGCTGCTTGCGCAGCTAAAACAGCAACTCCATTCCCAAACGCCCCGCGCGGAAGGGGTCGTCAAAGCCACGGAAAAAGGTTTCGGTTTCCTCGAAGTCGACGCACAGAAAAGCTACTTTATTCCGCCGCCGCAGATGAAAAAAGTGATGCACGGCGACCGTATTATTGCGGTGATCCACTCTGAACGCGAAAAAGAGAGTGCAGAGCCGGAAGAACTGGTCGAGCCGTTCCTGACCCGCTTTGTGGGCAAGGTGCATCGTAAGGACGATCGTCTGTCTATCGTGCCTGACCATCCGCTGTTGAAAGACGCCATTCCTTGCCGCGCCGAACGCGGCGTAACGCATGATTTTAAAGAGGGTGACTGGGCCGTTGCTGAAATGCGCCGTCATCCGCTGAAAGGCGATCGCAGCTTCTACGCCGAGCTGACCCAATTCATCACCTTTGGTGACGACCACTTTGTGCCATGGTGGGTTACCCTCGCCCGTCACAACCTGGAAAAAGAAGCGCCGAACGGCGTCGCCACCGAGATGCAGGACGAAGGCCTTGAGCGCCGCGATCTCACCGCGCTGGATTTTGTCACCATCGACAGCGCCAGCACCGAAGATATGGACGATGCGCTGTACGTGGAAGAAGCCGCCGATGGCAAGCTGCTGCTGACCGTCGCCATCGCCGATCCTACCGCCTGGATCGTGGAAGGCAGCAAGCTGGACAACGCCGCGAAAATTCGCGCGTTTACCAACTATTTGCCGGGCTTCAACATTCCGATGCTGCCGCGCGAGCTGTCTGACGACCTCTGTTCGCTGCGCGCTAACGTGGTGCGCCCGGTGCTTGCCTGCCGCATGACGCTGGCCGCCGATGGCACCATCGAAGACAACATTGAGTTCTTTGCCGCCAGTATCGAGTCGAAAGCCAAGCTGGTGTACGACGACGTCTCCAACTGGCTGGAGAACACCGGTAGCTGGCAGCCGCAGAGCGAAGCAATCGCACGCCAGATTACCCTGCTGCAGCGCGTATGCCAGGCACGTAGCGAATGGCGTCAAACCCACGCGCTGGTGTTTAAAGACCGTCCGGACTACCGTTTTGTGCTGGGTGAGAAAGGCGAAGTACAGGATATCGTCGCCGAGCCGCGCCGCATTGCTAACCGCATCGTTGAAGAGTCAATGATTGCGGCGAACATCTGCGCTGCTCGCGTGCTGCGCGATAAACTCGGTTTCGGCGTTTATAACGTCCACACCGGGTTCGCGCCGGATAACACTGAAGCGTTGGCGGCCCTGCTGAAAACGCATGATGTGCACGTCGATCCGCAAGAGGTGCTGACGCTGGCCGGTTTCTGCAAGCTACGCCGCGAGCTGGACGCACAGCCATCTGGCTTCCTCGACAGCCGTATCCGTCGCTTCCAGTCATTCGCTGAAATCAGCACCGAGCCGGGTCCGCACTTTGGTTTAGGTCTTGAGGCCTACGCCACCTGGACCTCACCGATTCGTAAGTATGGCGATATGATTAACCATCGTCTGCTGAAGGCGGTGATTAAAGGTGAAAGCGCCTCACGTCCGCAGGATGACATAACCGTGCAGATGGCCGAACGCCGTCGCCTGAACCGCATGGCAGAACGCGACGTCGCTGACTGGCTGTATGCGCGCTACCTGAGCCCAATGGCAGGTACAGAGACGCGCTTTGCCGCTGAGATTATCGATATCAGCCGTGGGGGTATGCGCGTGCGCCTGGTCGATAACGGCGCGGTCGCCTTTATTCCAGCGCCGTTCCTGCACGCCGTGCGCGACGAGCTGGTCTGCAGCCAGGAGAGCGGAACCGTGCAGATCAAAGGCGAAGTGGTCTATAAGGTCACCGACGTCATTGATGTCACCATCGCGGAAGTCCGCATGGAGACGCGCAGCGTGATTGCCCGCCCAGCGGCGTAATCTTCGCCAAACGGCCCCTTTCGGGGCCGTTTTTTTATCTACTGCTCACCGACTCTCTTTTTTCTCAGCGAAAAAGCCGAAAAACGTTCACACTGAATACCATGGCATCCGCACGCAGATGGACGAGAGGAAGGTATGGTCAAGTCTCTGGCACAAAATCTGCTCGACCCAAACTCCAGCGAAACCAGCCTCTACTGGCGTTTGTCGCGTGCCGAACCGACGCTGCTTTTAGGGACGGATCCCGATGCGAATGCCGACTTTGCCGTTCCGTTAAGTGACGAAAACGCCAGCCGTATTCGCGCCATGAGCGTCACCACGTCCAGCATCGCCCTGAATATTCAGCTTAACGGCTACGACGTCCCTCTACATTTAATTGGCCGCAAGGTCAGTGGTACCGAATGGGCCGGTACCGCGTCTTCGTGGTTTGATACCTCTTCCGTCGCTCGCGATCTGTTACAAGGCCTGCTGTTTGCCGAACAGGTGGTATCGGAAGCCAACGCCGTGATCGTCATTCTCGACAGAGAAGGCAAAATTCAGCGCTTCAACCGCTTATGCGAAGAGTATACCGGCCTCAAAGAACAGGACGTCATCGGCAAAACGGCGTTCGAATTGTTTATGTCGGCCCCGGAAGCCGCAGCGGCGCGGGAAAACGTCAGCCGTTTTTTTACCAACGGCGGGCCGTATGAAGTTGAGCGCTGGATCAAAACGCGTAAAGGCTCACGCCTGTTTTTATTTCGCAACCGCTTTGTGCACAGCGGCAGCGGCAAAAACGAGATCTATCTCATCTGTTCCGGAACCGATATTACCGAGGAACGCAAAGCCCAGGAGCGCCTGCGGGTGCTGGCCAATACTGACACCATTACTGGCCTGCCCAATCGGCACGCGATCAATGAACTGATTGGCCGCGCGATGGATAACCGTCAGGGCGACCATCAGGTGGGTCTTGTCTATTTCGACCTCGACAACTTCAAGAAGGTGAATGATGCCTACGGCCACGTCTTTGGCGACCAGCTGTTGCAGTCTGTCGCGCTGTCGATTTTAAGCTGTCTGGAAGACGGCCAGACGCTGGCGCGGCTCGGTGGCGACGAGTTTATCGTCCTGGCGGTGAATACCTCGCAATGCGCGCTGGAGGCGATGGCATCACGGGTGCTGACCCGCCTACGCGATCCGTTTCGTATCGGCCTGATTGAGGTCTACAGCGGCTGTTCACTCGGCATTTCGCTCGCACCGCAGCACGGGGAAGACCGTGAGAGCCTGATTCGCAATGCCGACACCGCGATGTACACCGCGAAAGAAAAAGGCCGCGGACGCTTCAGCGTCTTTTCCCCCGAAATGAATCAGCGGGTGTTCGAATATCTGTGGCTGGATACTAACCTGCGCAAAGCGCTGCAAAGCGATCAACTGGTCATCCATTATCAGCCCAAAGTGGCGCTAAACGGCGAAATTCAGAGTCTGGAAGCGCTGGTACGGTGGAATTCGCCGGAGCGCGGGTTAATTCCGCCGCTCGACTTTATCTCTTACGCCGAAGAATCCGGGCTGATTGTGCCGCTGGGGCGCTGGGTCATGCTTGAAGCCATCCGTCAGTTGGCTTACTGGCGAGACCGCGGTATTCATCTGCGCGTGGCCGTCAACGTTTCGGCGCGGCAGTTGGTCGATCAATCCATTTTTAGCGACCTTAAACAGGCGCTTAAGGCTCAACACTTTTCTGAATGCCCGATAGATATTGAGCTGACCGAAAGCTGCCTGATTGATAATGCTGACCAGGCTCTGGAGGTCATTCAACAGTTTCGCTCGCTCGGCGCGCAGATTCATCTCGACGATTTCGGCACCGGCTACTCGTCGCTGTCGCAGTTGGCCCGTTTCCCCATCGATACTATCAAGCTGGACCATAGTTTTGTGCATCATGTGCATAAACAGTCGGTTTCCCAGTCGCTGGCGCTGGCGATTATTGCCGTCGCCCGTGCGCTTAATCTGCGCATTATTGCCGAAGGGGTGGAGGATGCTGACGACGACGCATTCCTGGTGCAAAATGGCGTTGACGAGCGGCAAGGCTACTATTTTGCCCGCCCTATGCCCGCTGCCGAACTGGAACGCTGGCTGGAGGCGCGTCAGGGGTTATAAGGTAAGCCTTTTTTTCACTTCTCTTTTGTCTGTAAATTTTGCATCATTGATTTCAATCGAATTTATCAACAGGATCCCACCATGTCCGAGCTCGATGCGCGTCAGGTAGCCCAACGTATTGATACCGTATTGGATATTCTGGTCGGCGGTGACACCCACTCCGCCATCAACAATCTGGAAATATTAAAAGCAGAACTGCTGGCTCACGCCGCGGACGAACGCGACAACAGAACAGGTCAGCCTAAATCCCCGTGGGAAATCTGACGTCCTTTGCCCAGCGAACAGCGGTGCTCAGCCTGACAGCCGCCTTCGCGTAGAGAAATTGATCGATTTATTATGAATGCCCGACAGCAAACAATTTTACAACTGGTCATCGATAAAGGCCGCATGAGCGTTGCCGACCTGGCAAAAATGACCGGCGTTTCGGAAGTGACAATTCGTCAGGATCTGAATCTGCTGGAGAAACAGAGCTATTTGCGGCGTACTCATGGTTACGCGGTCCCGCTGGATAGCGAAGACGTTGAAACGCGCATGATGAACAACTTCGCTCTCAAGCGCGAGCTGGCCGAGTTTGCCGCGTCTCTGGTTCAGCCCGGCGAAACGGTGTTTATCGAAAACGGCAGCAGCAATGCCCTGCTGGCGCGTGCGCTGGCGACGCAACCAGACATCACCATTATCACCGTCAGCAGTTATATCGCCCATCTGCTGAAAGAGACGCCGGGAGAAGTGATTCTGCTGGGCGGCATTTATCAGAAGAAAAGTGAAAGCATGGTTGGCCCGCTGACGCGTCAGTACATTCAGCAGGTACACTTCAGCAAAGCATTTATCGGTATCGACGGCTGGCAGCCGGAAACCGGGTTTACCGGCCGCGACATGATGCGCGCAGATATCGTCAACGCGGTCCTGGAGAAAGGTAGCGAAGCGATTGTCCTGAGTGACAGCTCGAAATTCGGCGCCATTCATCCGTATGCACTGGGGCCGATGAACCAGTTCAGCCGGGTGATTACTGACGATAATCTGGCAACGGAAAAGCAGCTACAGCTTGAGCAGTCCGGTTTGACTGTGAATATTGTGCCACGTCCCTGATTGACCCAACCCGGTGTGTCGCCGCATCGGGTTTCTTGTTTCCCCTTCCCGCCTCGCTATGAGAGTTTTCCGACCCCGGAATTAAGACTTTTTACCTGTCAGCGACATCACAAAATCGTAAAATTAATGTTAGCGATATAACAGGAAGTAACTATCACTTACGTGACTTTTAGCAATAAAATTTACAACCTGCGCAACAAGCTTCACAGGAGAAACCTCTGGCAATGGCTATACTTAAGGTGCTCTTCCGTGAATAGAATATTCAGGAGAAATAAAATGACTTCAATGAGCAAGAAAATGGCTGCCGCGATGGTAGCAGTAACGCTGGTCATGTCGCTGAGCGCATGTTCTAACTGGTCCAAACGCGATCGTAATACCGCGCTGGGCGCCGGTGCAGGTGCCATCGGTGGCGCTGTGTTAACCGACGGTAGCGCGCTGGGTACTCTGGGCGGTGCGGCGGTCGGTGGGATCATCGGCCACCAGGTTGGTAAATAAGCTAATTCAGAAAGATTATCAGGGCCCCGACAATGTTCGGGGCCCTTTTCATTGGTCGTTTGGCAATCTGACCAGGAGGACGCCTTAACCGCCTGCCAGTTTCACCTTCATACCTTTTGCTTCCAGCAGCGTTTTCAGCAGGTCGCGTTTGTCGCCCTGAATTTCAATCACGCCATCTTTCAACGCGCCGCCGCAGCCGCATTTTTTCTTCAGCTCAGCCGCCAGTTTCGCCAGCGCGTCGTCATCCAGGTCAATCCCGGTAATCAGGCATACACCCTTTCCTTTACGCCCGCTGGTCTGACGTTGAATGCGTACGATGCCATCCCCCCTGGGGCGCTCCGCAACGGCTTTAGGTTCGTCAATACGCCCGGTTTCCGTGGAATAAACCAGACGGCTGTTAGAATCGCTCATTACGCCCCCAGATTTAATGATGCGTTAATGTCGCGCAGTGTCTGCGCCGGATCGGCAGACTGCGTCACCGGACGGCCAATAACCATATAGTCAACGCCCGCCGCCAGCGCCTGCTCCGGCGTCATGATACGGCGCTGATCGCCCGCCGCGCTGCCCGCCGGACGAATCCCCGGCGTCACCAGTTTGAACGCCTGCCCCAGCTCCTGCTTGAAGCGAACCGCTTCCTGCGCCGAGCAAACGACGCCATCCAGGCCGCAGTTTTTGGTCAATGCCGCCAGCTTCGTCGCGTAATCCGCCGGCGCCAGGGTAATGCCCAGATCCTGCAAATCGCTGGATTCCATGCTGGTCAGCACGGTGACCGCAATCAGCAGCGGCGCGTCGTTACCAAAGGGCACCAGCGCTTCACGCGCGGCGGTCATCATCCGCGCGCCGCCGGAGGCATGCACGTTTACCATCCACACGCCGAGATCGGCCGCTGCCGCAACCGCGTGCGCCGTTGTGTTTGGAATATCGTGGAATTTCAGGTCCAGGAAGATATCAAAACCGCGCTGCTGTAAATCACGCACCAGCTGCGGGCCAAACAGCGTAAACATCTCTTTGCCGACTTTCAGGCGGCAATCGCGCGGGTCGATACGGTCAACGAAGGCCAACGCCTTGTCACGATTATCATAGTCGAGGGCGACAACAACGGGAGAAGATGTGGTAACACGAGAAGAAGATGAAGCAACGGACATGACTGGACCTTCTTGTTGATGGGCACGCGCGGTGCAGAAAAGGTAAACGGGCAGCATTCTACCTGCGTGACCCCGCAGGCACAATGGCAGAGACGGCAACGGTTGGGGAAATTAAAGGATGTTGTAACTAAGTGGATAGTTTTTTATAAATTACTGACCATCAAGTCCGCGAATCGGTTTAATGGTCGACCACGCGCGGCACGACGGGCAGTGCCAGTACAGCGTATAGGCGGTAAAACCACATTTCTGACAGCGGTAGCGCGGTTTGCTGCGCACCTGTTCGCCGACCATATCGCGCAGCACCATCAGGCTCTCTTTCGCGCGCCCTTCTTCCGCTTCGTTGAGATGGTAGTCCATCAGTTTGTGGAACACGCGCATCGTGGGATGACGCTGGAGCTGGCGGGTGACGTAGGTTTGCGCCGCGTCACCGCCTTTGCTCTGCTCAACCACCTGCGCCAGCATCAATTCTGCCGTCGCACCGGTGTTTTCTTCCACACAGCGCTGAAGGAAATGTTCCCACTCCTTCTCTTTACCCAACTGTTGATAGCAGGTTTGCAGCATTTCCAGCGTTTCGCTGACCAGCTCTTTATCCTGGTCAATCACCCGTAGCAGGCTGTCCATCGCTTTGGCGTAATCACCTTTCGCCATCCACGCTCGCCCCATCATAATAGAGACGCGAGCGCTGGAAGGGTCCGCCGCCGCACCGCGTTTGAGCAGCGACATGGCTTTATCCAGCTCGTCGTTACCCATCTGCTGAAGCGCCAGTTCGCACCAGAAATGCGCGATTTCGCCACGATGCTTATCTTTACCCAGCTTCACCAGGCGTTCGGCGGTATCAATCGCCTTCTGCCAGTCGCTGGTCGCCTGATAGATTTGCAGAAGCTGCTGAAGCGCGCTGATACGGAAATCGGTTTCGTCGACCAGTTGGTTGAACATGTCTTCCGCCCGATCGTACAGCCCGGCGGCCATATAGTCGCGGCCAAGCTGTTGTACCGCCAACAGGCGCTGGTCGTAAGTGAGAGAGGCGCTTTCCATCAGCGTCTGGTGAATGCGGATAGCCCGGTCAACCTCGCCGCGCGAGCGGAACAGATTGCCCAGGGTCAGGTGCGCTTCCACGGTACCGGTGTCCTCTTTGAGCATATCGAGGAACAGGTCAACCGCTTTATCCTGCTGGTTGCTTAAAAGAAAGTTCACCCCTGCCACGTAATCACGTGACAAGCGGTTCGCTTCGTCCTGTTTGGACTGTTGCGCACTTCTGCGGCCCATATACCAACCGTAGGCGGCGGCGACGGGTAAAAGCAGAAACAACAACTCCAGCATAGATGATTATTCCTTCGCCGCCGGAACTTCCGGCGCTACCGTAGTGGCCGTCTCAGGGGCAAGTTGATGTTCCAGACGTTTGATTTTACGTTCGGCACGCAGCAGCGAAACGCGCACGCGCAGCCAGAACAGGCCGCAGACCAGCCAGCCAATGGCGAAGCCCACGGCAAACAGCACCGCCAGCAGCGTTGAAATTCGGAATTCACCCTGTGCCAACAGATAATTGAAGGTCACAAGCTGATCGTTTTGCGCACCCAGCGTCACTGAGATGACGAAAATCGCTAACACCAATAAAAAAATGAGTAGGTATTTCACATTACTTCCCGTTATGCGGCTTCTGCAGTGTCGACACAGCACCTAGCCTTATAAAATAACATCTTCACCGCGACGACGAAATGGAAAAGCGTTCCGCAAGCCTTAGATCTGTGGGTTAGCGTGCGGGAAATCAACCCTTTTCCCCTTTTCATCGTATCGCGCCCTGTTTTTATGTCTCTTTTTTCCACGGTCCACAGTACCGCACCGCCAGCCAGCTGGCGAGCGTCGCCAGCAGCCACGACATGACCGTTGCCATCATCAGGTCCAGCGGCCAGTGCATTCCCAACAGCAGGCGACTGCCCATCACCGTGACCGCCCAGGCCATCAGGAATGCCACCGCCAACGCCCGACGACGCGACCACAGCAACCCAACCGCCAGCAGTGCCCAGGTTGCGGCAAACATGGTGTGCCCGGACGGAAAGGCAAAACCGGTCTCTTTTTGCCAGTGATGACGCAAAAAACCCGGTATATCATGCTGTTGTGCCAGCTGTTCTTTCACCAGCGCCGAACGTTCGCCCCGCTTTAAAGTGTAGAACTGCTCGACCGGAATTTGCTGCGTTTTTTCCAGCCAGATAACAAACGGTCGCGGCTCTTGTACTACCCCTTTAACCAGCGATTTTGCACCCTGCCCCAAAAGTACTGCCGCGCTGAGAATGATCACCAGAATGATTGCCCCACGAAGGCGTGGCCTCAGCGCCCAGAGAAACAGCGCACACAGCAGCAGATGAGTGATAATTCCCCACGGCTGGGTGACCGTTTCCGTCACCGCATACAGCGCCTGCAGCCACCAGCCGCTCGGCCCCGGCAGCCACTGCCAGCCGGAGAGCCAGACCGTCAATGGCATCAGTAAAAGCAGGATGGCGCCAATAAGCGTTCGTCGGGCGATGGTCGACATTTTTCTTCCTTTTTTCAACGAGGTTACCGCGCGAAAACCTCATAAATGTTCAATTTTGTGCGCTTTACCGGCGGTCACCCGTGCACGATTAGGTGAAGTAAAGCACGTTGTGGCAAAATAAGGAAAACAGAAGGCGTCGCTGACGCTAACATAATCTGGAGAATCACATGCAGCTTAAACGTGTGGCAGAAGCCAAACTGCCAACCCCCTGGGGCGATTTCCTGATGGTGGGCTTTGAAGAACTGGCAACCGGGCACGATCACGTCGCACTGGTTTTTGGTGATATTACCGGGCAAACGCCGGTGCTGTCGCGGGTACACTCGGAATGTTTAACCGGCGACGCGCTGTTTAGCCTGCGCTGTGATTGTGGTTTCCAGCTTGAGGCCGCGCTGTCGCACATTGCGGAAGAAGGCCGTGGGATTCTGCTTTATCATCGTCAGGAAGGCCGTAACATTGGCTTGCTGAATAAAATTCGCGCCTACGCACTGCAGGATCAGGGCTACGATACCGTGGAGGCCAACCACCAGCTCGGTTTTGCCGCCGACGAACGTGACTTCACCCTGTGTGCCGATATGTTCAAACTGCTGGGCGTCGACGCGGTGCGTCTGCTGACCAACAACCCGAAAAAAGTCGAAATTCTGACCGAGGCGGGCATCAATATTGTGGAACGTGTGCCGCTGATTGTCGGGCGTAACCCGAAAAATGCCCACTATCTCGATACTAAAGCGGCGAAAATGGGGCATCTGCTGAGTAAGTAATGCCGTGGTTGCCGTTTTGCTTTAAAACGGCAACCTTTTCCTGCCTTACAGCGAGATATTCTGCTCGCTCTGCGCATCAAAGATGTGACACTTCTCCATCTCAAAACGGAACCATACCTGGCTATGCAGGCCAGCGTCGAGAATCCCTTTAGCCTCGTCCGAGGGCATCCGCGCCGTCATCTCAAATTCGCCTACCTGCAGATAGAGGAAGAATTCGTGCCCCATATTTTCCGCGCGAATCAGCGTCCCGCGTCCACAGCCCTGAGCAAACGGCTGAGTGGAGACGGTAACATATTCCGGACGAATGCCGAAAAAGACGTCTTTATCAACGTAGTTTGCCACTTTACTCTGCTGCTGGGCGCTCAGAGGCAGTGTGTCATGGCCCACAGTAATATGCAGGCCGTCGTCTTTTATGACGATTTTCGCCGGTTTGATGTTCATTTCCGGCGCGCCGATAAAGCCAGCCACAAACATATTTTGCGGATAATGGTATAGGTTGTCCGGGGTATCTACCTGCATGATGTGGCCAAGCTTCATCACGCAGATACGGTCGCCCATGGTCATCGCTTCGGTCTGATCGTGGGTAACGTAAACGGTGGTGGCCGGCTTGCCGGATTTCTTCAGCTGCTTGTGCAGGTCGGAAATACGGATACGCATGGAGGCACGCAGCTTGGCGTCCAGGTTAGACAGCGGTTCATCGAACAGGAACACGTCCGGCTTTTTCACAATCGCGCGGCCTACGGCCACACGCTGTGCCTGACCACCGGAGAGCTGACGCGGCAGACGATCCAGCAGTTCTTCCAGCTCGAGGATTTTCGCCGCTTCGTTCACCTGGGCGTCGATCTGATCTTTCGGCATTTTGCTCAGCTTCAGGCCAAACGCCAGGTTCTCACGCACGGTCATGTGCGGGTACAGCGCGTAGTTCTGGAACACCATTGCAATCCCACGCTCTTTCGGCGCGAGGTTGTTGACGATCTTCTCGCCGATACGGACTTCGCCGCCGCTGATGGTTTCCAGGCCAGCCAGCATACGCAGAGTGGTGGATTTGGCGCAGCCGGACGGACCGACGATAACCATAAACTCCCCTTCTGCGATTGAAAGGTCGATACCATGTACCGCTTTGAAGCCGTTGGAGTACACTTTTTCCAGTTTGTTAAAAATCACTTCAGCCATGATATTTCCTCTTAGCCTTTAATTCCGCTGCTGGACACGCCCTGGACGAAGTAGCGCTGCGCCAGGAAGAACACAATGATGGAGGGCAGAATGGAGATGCTCGCCATTGCCAGAATTTCGTTCCACGGCGCCCCTTCGGTGACGTCGATGGACATTTTCAGTGCCAGTGCAATCGGGTACTTATCAACGCTATAGACGTAGATCAGCGGGCCGATAAAGTCGTTCATCGACCACATGAACTGGAACAGAGCGACGGAGATAATCGCCGGTTTCAGAATTGGCACCACCACGTACCACAGCACCTGCCACGAGTTGCAGCCGTCGATCTGCGCCGCCTCTTCCATATCGCGCGGTACGCCGCGCAGGAACTGAATCAGCATAAAGACGAAGAACCCTTGCGTGGCAAAAGCGGTTGGCAGGTACAGCGGCAGATAGCTGTTCAGCATGCCCATTTCGCGGAACATCAGATACTGCGGGATCAGCAGTACGGTGCTCGGCAGTAGCATGGTGGCAATCAACGTAGCAAACCAAAACTTCTTCCACGGGATCTCGAAGCGGGCAAAACCATAGGCGACGACGGTGGAGGAAATGATGGTCAGAATGACTTTCGGGATCACATACTTAAAGGTATTGATCATGTAGTGACCGAAATTGTACTCGGTACCGGTTTTCCAGCCGTTAATAAAGCCGTCCCAGGTGGCGTGCGACGGCCAAAGATTCAGCGTGGTGAAGATTTCGTGGTTCGGTTTGAACGATGCCGAGAACATCCACGCCAGCGGGTAAAGCATCATCAGCCCCACGACCAGCAAAATAACGTAACGCACGGTCCGGCTGATTTTTTCACGGCGCAGCGTACGGGCTACTTCGCGCGCAGCTTCCTCTTTGGTAGATAAAACGGATTGCAACTCAGCCATTTTTGCCTCCCTTATCGGCAGAGTAGAACACCCAGTATTTCGAAGACTTAAAGGCAATCGCCGCAAAGACGGCTACCACCAGGAACAGCACCCACGCCAGCGCTGCGCCGTAGCCCATATCAAAGTATTTGAAAGCGGTATCGTAGATGTAGAGCGAGAACAAGTAGGTGTAGTAGGTTGGGCCGCCGCCGGTGATCACATAGGGGCCAGTGAACTCCTGGAAGGTCCCGCTGGTCTGCATGATAAAGTTGAAGAAAATGACGGGCGTAATCAACGGCACGGTCACCTTGAGGAACATTTGCCACTTCGTCGCGCCGTCGATCATCGCCGCTTCGTACTGCGATTGCGGTACGTTTTGCAGCGCCGCGAGGAAGATAACCATCGCCGAGCCAAACTGCCACACGCGCAGCAGCGTGACCGAAATCAGCGCCAGCGACGGTTCGCCCAGCCAGTTGATCGGATCGACGCCAATCACGCCCAGCATGCTGTTAAACAGGCCGTCGATGGCGAACAGCGCGCGCCACAGTACCGCGATAGCCACCGAACTGCCGAGAATCGACGGGATGTAGTACGCGGTGCGGAAAAAACCAATGCCCCGCAGTTTAAAATTGAGCACAAAGGCAATACCCAGCGCAAACGCCAGTTTCACCGGAATGGTCAAAAAAACGTAGACAAAGGTCACCGCCATCGATTTCCAGAACAGTGAGTCTTCCGTCAGCATATACCGATAGTTTTCGATGCCGGTAAATTGCGGAGGACTCATCAAATCATACTGGGTAAAACTTAATAAAAATGACGATATAAACGGGAAAGCGGTAAACACCAGCAACCCGATTATGTAGGGTGATATCCATGCCAGACCTAATAACTTATTCTCGTTCATAGATTCCTCTAATATAATAAAGACGTACTGTATCGCGCATCGTCGCGATGGACGAGGCAGTGATCTTTATCACATTCAATATTAGCTAATAAAAATTAGCTGTGAACTCTCGCAAATTAATGAAAAAACATTTCATTTCTTTGTAATAAAATCCTATAGTCGAGAAATAATCTCAACTTCCATGAAGGCTATTGCCATGGCACTACGTCGGCACGCAACCTATTCACCGGATAACGCGTCATTGATGATCAAGCACATCGCTGACCAGGACATCTGCCCGCTGCACGCCCATGACTTTTACGAAATGGTCTGCGTCTCCTCAGGAAGCGGCATGCACGTCATTGACGGTATCTCCTGGCCCATCAGTCGTGGTTCGGTGTTCGTGGTGGCGCCTCATGAAGAGCACTATTTTGAGAAAGTAGAAAAACTTTCCCTGCTCAATATTTTGATCCGCCCCGCCTTTCTCACTGACACGCTGCTGACGCTGCTTGCTGACTTTGCGCCTGAAAAACAGTTTATGGCCACCCACCAGACCATTGTGCACAGTACATTTTACACCAACCTATTAAATGAAGAATTAAGCCATAATTTGGCGCATCAACCACTCATGCTGGAAACATTGTTTACTCAGCTGGCGATATTTTTGCAGCGCGGCCATATTAGCCAGGCGGCTGATAATTGCGTAAAAGAAGATTCAATCATATATTTATTGA
>NZ_JANEWH010000290.1:0-978 GCF_028069715.1 Kluyvera sp. Awk 3
ATTGCCATTAAAAACCTCACCTAAAAATTAATATCCCTTAATTATCAATGCGTTATTGAAAAGTGTGTTGATGCCATAGCAAAGCAAAACTGAAAAAAACTGAAATTCTTTTCACTCTTTTCAGTTCCCATCTCATGGGATATCCCCAGCCGTGGCGCGGTCTGACGCTATCATTTGTAAAAAATCCAAACTGAAAAAATTTTGTGATCTGAAAACCGCAGGCGGGTGCGGTGTAGTGCGATTTTGGTCATGTTAAGAAATTTTTTCGTACATGGTGATGTTCTATCAATATGAAATTTGAAGTTGATAGAGGAATGTATGTACAGCCTGAACAATCATCATAAACAATGCGATTTCGTTCAAATGGAAGTAGAATTTGGTCAAATCAATTTTAAGGAACAGAAAACAAATGGCACTGACTCCAAAGCAGATAGGTAGATCCGCAGGAAGAATATTTCAATCAGCTATGCCAATTGATTGGGCATACCGCCCGCAAGAAGATCAGGAAGATTATGGAGTAGATGCGGAGATTGAAATAATTGGTGAAAATGAAAAAGCAACGGGTTTTATTTTTAAAGCTCAGATTAAAGGGCAAGAGCGCGTAAGCATAATAAACAATGGGCAGATTGTATCATTTAATATTTCGACGGAAAGATTAAGCTATTACATGAGCCAGTTAGATTTGCCAATTATTTTAGTTGTTGTGGATGTTATTACAAAAATTGTATATTGGTGTACTTTACAAGACAACCAAGAGTTGAATCAGCGACTAGCAATATCTCTAGGTGAAGGGAAGAAAAACATAACAATTCACATTCCTTCAGATAATGTATTGTCTAATGATGGTAAGAAGTTATTTGATGCAGTGATGGCTAATATGTCATGGCTCAAAATCAATGCACTCAATAAAATCAAGACACCGATCCATCAGATGTTGAAAAACAGCCCTTCTCAATTGATAGATGAATTGATTCAAAG
>NZ_JANEWH010000291.1:0-944 GCF_028069715.1 Kluyvera sp. Awk 3
GTTCTTTTGCGAAGAAAGATATAATCACTATAGTGTTTCAACGCACCACAATCATGACGAAATTATGATGAAAAAAACCATTAAACGCGCACAACTCCATTATATTTAAATCGGAATTAAGTCATAAAGATATTCGACGATGGAATTCTTCTAATGGAATATCAAGACGTTCGCCAACGGGTCGTTGATAGATCTGCCATACCTGCCGAGCATACTTCATTCGCAGGTTGTAACGCCCTTTGGCAGCCCCAGCATTATAGGCACCGACGGCTTCCCAACCGTAACCATATATATTGACCATATCTTTCAGAATGGATGCGCCTACCAATAATGAAATGCAGGGGTCGCTCACTAGCATTGACTCACTGATCCCTTTTTTTCTTAGTCTGTCAAGGTGGATACTATTGATTTGCATGAGTCCATAATCACGAGTGCCATTTCTGTTTTTACCTATTGATGCCGGTTCCATTCTTGACTCTACTTGTGCAATGGCCTGCAGGAGCCGGACTTCAATATTGAATCGTTTAGCGGTAAACTCCCAGCAATCAGCATGAACATGACGAATGAACGGCATAGTAAGAACAATTGCCAATATCAACTTCATCTCTTTGCTAACTCTCTCTTTACATCCAGTCGATACTATTACGTATTCTGAGGGGGTGATAAGATATTTCTTTAAGTTCATTCAATCGGGCATTGAGCAACTGTTTATGCCTGCCCCGCAGAGTATTACGTTTATCTTTAGCATAAACATGATAGGTTTCATCAGAAACATCATCGATAGCCATACTATCAGCCGAAATCTGACACAGTTTTTTTCCCGAATCGCCGTCTCCTCCAAGCTGTTGAGCGTGAATCTTATGTTTCAGAAACTGAACGCGACCATTAAAAGCAGATGAATGGCTAAGTTTTTGTACTTCATCAAGAAAAAGCCCATATTGGCC
>NZ_JANEWH010000292.1:0-926 GCF_028069715.1 Kluyvera sp. Awk 3
CCTCTTAAGGGGAGAAACTTCACTTTGTGTTTCAACAACATTGCATTCATTGAAATTTTAACTTTATGCAATAAAACACCAGCGATGCTCTGAATAAATGTGTAGGGTGTCAGCCCTTTGAACCAGGAAATATCTAACACAGAAAATTCTGACGCCAGACCTTGCTGAATGGCAAACTCAACATTGCGCCCTTCAAACAGGGTATTTAAATCATTTCCCTGAAACGCAGATATTGTACGTTGAATTCAAAGAGAGAAGATATCAGCGATAGCGCCAGACGATGAGGACTACTCAGTAGAATGTTTTACGTTGTATGCATTGCATAACTGCCATTACCATTAATGCATGTTCCGCGATGATTAGCAAATTTTATTTTAGCCGTCCAGCAGTCTTTATTGAAATATGGCGATAAAATTCGCTTTTTATTTTTTTAAGCGTATAGTTTGCCCGAGTTTTTTTAAAAGGAATCTATTTGTCTCGTAAAATGACAGGAATTGTCAAAAGTTTTGATGCCCTCAGCGGCAAAGGTTTTATCACCCCATCAGATGGTCGAAAAGACGTTTTACTTCATATCTCCGCAGTGTATAGCAGTGAATCCGAATCCCTGATACCTGGCGTCCGCGTTGAGTTTTGTCGTATCAACGGCCTGAAAGGACCGACGGCGGCGAACATCTACCTATCCTGATCTTCTACCGTTCATCGCACTTTCGCAGCTTATCAAACTGACTCTTATACAAAGGCACGTGATGATGACATTCCCCCCCGACTGGCAGAACACAAAAATTTAACAATAACGCAAAAAGATCTGGACGGGCGTGGTGCTGAGTATGATATGGTTTAGAGAGCATATGGAGATTGCAGGAGATTTTCATCGGGTGGGGAAAACCCCCGATGTAAATAACCAATAGAATGATACAGATAAAAAG
>NZ_JANEWH010000293.1:0-903 GCF_028069715.1 Kluyvera sp. Awk 3
GATTATTTCATCGATCTCACTGTTATGTGTTTTTCAGTTAAATAACAGGGAAAACATTAGAGTAAGCAATGTTTTAAAAACCGTCTCGTTTCGGCATTTGATGTTACAAAAAACGCTCTCAGATCAACTTCAGGCAATGTGCCCTGAGGCGGACATTAACCGTAAAGATCTTCATCGTGAGATACAGAAAGAAAAACCAATTGAGTGGAAAAACACAACGACACAACCGATGTCAGAAGTACAATCCGGAGAAAACAATAATCATTGCCAAAAAATAAAAAAGATAAACATTAAACTTAATGATGTGAGTAAAAAGGAACAACAGGAAGTAAAGTCAGTAATACATAACCTGTCTATACTGAGTTACCTCAATCCTATATTACTACTCATTATACCTCTGTCTTTTGCTATTTGGCGCACGGGAGGTTATATACGTTTAGTTCGCGAACGTAAAAACCTTTATATCGATTCTCTCACCGGAGCCTATAACCGACATTATCTTTATGAAGAGACAAAAAACAACAAACCAAGCCATCTCATCATGCTTGACCTGGATAATTTCAAGCAAATTAATGATAACTATGGCCATCTAATTGGCGATCGAATTTTGGTGGCCTTTAGTAGACTTTTACGACATTCGTTACGTAGTACAGATCGTATCGTTCGTTTCGGTGGAGATGAATTCATCATTATGCTCTACGACTTCAAACCTGAAGATGCAGAACAATTGATTAAGCGATTACGATTTATGTCGCGTCAATATATAAAGGTTGATGAGCACAATATAATATTGTTACCAGAATTCTCTGTCGGGTTAGCTGAGTATTCAGGGACGCTTGAAGAAACGATTAGCAGAGCCGATGCTTTTGTTTATCAGGAAAAATCTGTTCATCAACATAATAC
>NZ_JANEWH010000294.1:0-894 GCF_028069715.1 Kluyvera sp. Awk 3
CCGCAGATGTATTCATCAATAGTTTTCCACTTTGTTAACTATTGATAAATTTAAAGTAACATTGCGTAAGTCAGGGTGTTTTTAATTCTCATGGACGAGAATTTATATCTCATGATATAATATGCTGGATAAAGTTGTCAGGTTATTATTCTGGCAGCAATGTAAATAAATCTTCCAGGAGACCATTCCAGTGGGACGTAAGTGGGCAAATATTGTTGCTAAAAAAACGGCTAAAGACGGTGCCACGTCTAAAGTATATGCAAAATTCGGTGTGGAAATCTATGCCGCTGCTAAACAAGGTGAACCTGATCCAGAATCAAACTCATCTTTAAAGTTCGTTATTGAACGTGCGAAACAAGCTCAGGTTCCGAAACACGTTATTGATAAAGCAATTGATAAAGCCAAGGGCGGCGGTGATGAAACCTTCGTACAAGGGCGTTATGAAGGCTTTGGTCCTAGTGGTTCGATGATCATCGCTGAGACGCTGACGTCAAATGTTAACCGCACGATTGCCAACGTCCGCACAATTTTCAATAAAAAAGGCGGGAATATCGGAGCGGCAGGTGCTGTCAGCTATATGTTTGACAATACCGGCGTGATTGTATTTAAAGGAACAGACCCTGACCGTATTTTTGAAATTCTGCTTGAAGCGGAAGTTGATGTTCGCGATGTAACCGAAGAAGAAGGAAACATCGTTATTTATACTGAGTCTACAGACCTTCATAAAGGTATTGCAGCGTTAAAAGCCGCTGGGATTACTGAATTCTCAACGACAGAATTAGAAATGATTGCCCAATCAGAAATTGAGCTCTCGCCGGAAGATTTAGAAATCTTTGAAGGACTGGTTGATGCCCTTGAAGATGACGATGATGTTCAGAAAGTATATCATAACGT
>NZ_JANEWH010000295.1:0-884 GCF_028069715.1 Kluyvera sp. Awk 3
TAATAAAACTTAACAATCGGTATTACTAAAAACCGCCCGAAGGCGGTATCGATGTATTATGCCTCAGACTCCAGCGCATCCTGGATAGCGTCAGCCAGTGTCGCTACTTCTTGAGAGACATTACGCAAGTCCATCTGTGAACGAATCCCGGAGTTGGCCGTCGTGGCGGAAACCGCGGCTTTTGCTATCTCCAGCGCCGCCTGAACGGCCAGCAAACGCTTCCTGTTTTCAACCACATCAGCGCCGGTTGCGCCATCCAGATCAAAGTACCCTTCTAACATTGTTCTCTCCTTTTAGTTTCTGTCTTAGTGTAGGGGGATAGCCCGGTACACGCCATCAAAATCGGCGTGACCACGCAACACCTGGTAACAATTGAAACACTACTCCATTTCATTCGTAGCCCCTAAAATGTCCGTGGTTAATTATTCGATTTCTAATTGATTAATGGTTTAAACTAACCGCCATCACAACACACACAAAATAATAAGTAACATGAATGTTATAAAAGGCATGTATAGAGGACAGAAATGGAATTTAGTGAAATGCTCTGCGACTTATTTGAGCAGGTCAGATGTAAGTCAGATTTTCTGCAATTTTTAACAGAGTTAAAACAAAACAACATCTCGTATTACATTTATTTCGTCGCCACCGGCAATGTCAAAATTGTAACAACAACTGATTCCTATGTGGCCATGAAGAGTCACCGCAGCTTAATTAAGGTAAGCGCTGGTGGCAGTAGCTGTTTGACAAAAATTGCCGCCCGACGCCATTTCACTGGCCTCACTCATTTCGATCAATACTGTCGCGAGTTAGCCAGAGCGGGCGTATTTAAATGGGTCGTCGACGTTGAAGAAGTGAGTCGTTATTACTGGTCTAAAGATAAT
>NZ_JANEWH010000296.1:0-848 GCF_028069715.1 Kluyvera sp. Awk 3
ATTTAATAACATTTCATTTACTTTTAACTTATTTGGATCCCGTGATATAGGCATGTTTCTTAGGTCTAATTTTTGATAAAATCCGCCCTTTCTCTATTTGGCTTAGCCTCTGGAGCAAATTATTTTGCATAAAAATTCACCTATATGCATAATAATGTTAATTTCACCACCATACTCGGGTGACTTATGCGAAGTTCAACTAAACAAGAAGAATTAGTTAAAGCCTTTAAAGCATTACTGAAGGAAGAAAAATTTAGCTCTCAGGGCGAAATTGTTCAGGCCTTGCAGGAAGAAGGTTTCGATAATATTAACCAGTCCAAAGTTTCTCGTATGCTGACCAAGTTTGGCGCCGTGCGTACCCGCAACGCTAAAATGGAAATGGTTTACTGCCTGCCGGCCGAGCTGGGCGTGCCGACAACCACCAGCCCGCTGAAGAATCTGGTGCTGGATATTGATTACAACGATGCGGTCGTGGTTATCCATACCAGCCCCGGCGCTGCACAGCTGATCGCTCGCCTGCTTGACTCTCTGGGCAAAGCGGAAGGCATTCTCGGCAGTATTGCCGGTGACGACACGATTTTCACCACGCCGGCACGCGGGTTCACCGTTAAAGATCTCTACGAGGCCATCCAGGTTCTGTTCGAGCAGGAGCTGTAATCCCTCTTCCTTTCTCCTCTGGTCCACCAGAGGAGCTGCTTTAACTGCAAATTCCCCTATGTTTCACTCCCGTCTCGTTAACATTAAGTGCGATTTTCTGCCCACAATCATAGATCCAGTGAATATATCCGTTCATAAGCGCACAAAAAATCAAATTCTAATATCTATTTGATTTTGCTCACCATTAACAC
>NZ_JANEWH010000297.1:0-831 GCF_028069715.1 Kluyvera sp. Awk 3
CCCGACGACCAACGATTTCATAATTAATCTTTATACCACTCGCTTTTTCAAATGCATTGATTATCTCAAGCACTGAAACGCCTTTACCGGTTCCCAGGTTAAAGGTTTCATAACCTGACATTTTTTCTAACTGACGCAATGCGCAGACATGCCCAGAGGCGAGATCCATCACATGAATAAAATCACGAATACCGGTCCCATCAGGGGTATCGTAATCACCGCCATAAATGGATAATTTTTCAAGTTTGCCAATCGCAACCTGAGAAACATACGGTATGAGATTACTTGGTACGCCGTTTGGATCTTCTCCAATTAATCCGCTTGGATGCGCACCTGTTGGGTTAAAGTAGCGAAGAGCAATGATTTTAAGGTTTTTATCAGCGACGGCGCAGTCAGATAAAATATTTTCAAGATATACCTTTGTGGTTCCATAAGGGCAGGATGCATTTCCGATAGGATATTCTTCAAGATTTGGTACAGGTGCATTATTTCCATAAACTGTTGCAGATGAGCTAAAAATGAACTTATTGACTTCTGCTTTTTTCATCTCTTCCAATAAAATTAGCGTCCCACTAACATTATTAATGTAATATTCAAGTGGTTTTTTAACGGATTCGCCGACTGCTTTTAAAGCAGCGAAGTGGATGACCGCATCAATCTGGTGTTCTTGAAATAATTTGGCAACGCATCCGCGATCGCCTATATCCCCTTCTACAAAATCAATTTTTTTGGAAACAATTCCCTCGACTCGCTTAAGAGATTCAGACGATGAATTAATTAAATTATCCAGGACAACAACCTCATAACCATTTTCTATTAATTGAATAACGG
>NZ_JANEWH010000298.1:0-826 GCF_028069715.1 Kluyvera sp. Awk 3
GTAAATTACATGACTGTCAATACATATTGCCAGTGTGGTGAGCGCATGGTTACTATTTGGCTCAGGAAAAAGGAGCCATACTATTAACACACACAATAATTTCATCATGCCACTCATTTTCCCTGACTGATAACGATATTTTATCTGTTGGGGGATAAGGAACTAACAGACAACTCTCTCTTCTGAAAGAGTGGAGCGTGTTCATTTTTCAGAAGTATTTTTATCGAAACTAGCCAGTATGAGAGATTTTTGCAATCGAATTTAACTATATAGCCATAATAATCTGATAATGGAAAATATCATTTTGAGTAAAAATGCATTTATCACCTGTGCATTTCGCCAAATTTTTAAAGAATGCGACTGTAAAGATGTCTGCGTTGTGGATATAGATTCATACGGTTCGCTCAATGAATTATTGAACAATATGAAAAAGGGGAAGTTAAGTGTAAATCAGAAGGTCTATTTTCTAAAAGGAAATAGTGTTTTATCAAACATGCTCGTTTCCATAACAGCCTTTCATGTTCTTGACTCACTGGCACATATTCGAAAAGTGATTCTGACAGGAATCGCGCCCTGCTATGTGTTTGTGGGGAGGTATATTAATGGGCTCAGAGAACTCAGTGTGCTGACCCATAGAGAAAAGCAGATAGTATATGCACTCGTGAATTATAAAGATGTGTCCAGCATAGCGCGAGCCATGAACGCAAACCATAAAACTATTTATTCTCGTGTGCGGAAGATTGCTATCAAGTTGAATTTGCGTGATATCGGGCAGGTGCGAAAGTTTATTTTTTCTGAAATCACTACATAAAAGCACATCCGATAA
>NZ_JANEWH010000299.1:0-799 GCF_028069715.1 Kluyvera sp. Awk 3
ATTATAAAGAAAGGGTTCTCAAATCAGGCGAGTTTCATGAAAATGAATACGGCGGCAATGGTTATGCAACAGGGACTCCGGGTATCATCGGTGATAAAAATTCTAAACCGACGGCCATTATGCTTGGAGACAGCTATGCCCGACAATATGCATATGCTGCAGATGCATATCTAAAACGTCGGAGTGAGTCACTAATCACATCATTTCAGGATGGATGCTATTTCTCATCTGAATACACAACTATAATCTCAGGAAAACCAAATATTTGGTGCAAAAAAGACACATTATCTTATGCCATAAAAAAATCACATGAACTTGGATTGCCTGTGATAGTCAGTGTTCATTGGGTCGGGTATTATTCAAATGTTGGAAAGATAAATGGCGAAAGAATTAATTTCAAAACACATGATGATTACATCTCATTTGTTAAAAAATCAATTATTGAATTAGCGCAATCCGTCACCCCAAACAAAATAGTATTTATTGGATCACAACCGGGAATGCTTGGCTCTCTTGACATAAACTCATGCATTAGCAGACCTGACTACCTTCCACTCAACTGCACTAACTTCCTTACAACAACCATAAAAAAAGATGATTTTGAAGAAAAAATGAACCAAGGGATAATTAACGCATTAAAGGGGGTCAAAAATGCGTCATACGTAGACACCTTTAAATATATTTGCTCTAATGGAATATGTGGAACAATGGATGATAGTGGGAGGTTTATCTATTCAGACAGCGCTCACCTATCAAAGGCCGGGGCCATAAAAATTTGGCCGGGATTATATGATGATAT